>JAOZSM010000036.1 GCA_029939675.1 Fidelibacterota bacterium | reverse complement strand
GTCATCAGCCTTATCAAAAGTTACATCCGCGCTCATCCGCGCAAATCCGCGGCAATAAAACCTGAACAAACCCAGATCATCCCCTAAAGTATAATTGCCAAAAAGACTTTGCTCTGTCATCAGCCTTATCAAAAGTTACATCCGCGCTCATCCGCGCAAATCCGCGGCAAACAAACCCGGATCATCCCAGTTCACCCCATGATGTTCCTTTTTCCCGCAACCTTTCCATTTATATTTGGCGCTTCACGGGCGATGCATTTTGCCTGCAATTTTCATAAAGGATACGGATCAGCAGATGTCAGAAAACACACTTACGGAGATTCAGGAACTGGAAACCATCTTCACCACAGATGAAGGTGTGGTAAAAGCCGTTGACAAAGTCAGTTTCAGCCTGGAAAAAGGCCGGACAGTTGGCGTTGTCGGCGAATCAGGATCCGGTAAATCAGTCACCTCCCTCTCCCTCATGCGCCTGATCCCTAATCCTCCCGGACGAATTGTTGGCGGGCGACTCATGTATCATTCCCGAACTAAGGGTCTGGTTGACCTTACCCAGGTCCCGGAAAATGAGATGCGTGAATTCCGCGGTAATGAGATCGCCATGATCTTCCAGGAACCCATGACTTCTCTTAACCCGGTATTCACTTGTGGAGACCAGGTCATGGAAGCCTTGATCCTCCATGAAAAAATGGATAAGAAACAGGCCAGAGCAAAGACGCTGGAACTTTTCAAAGAGGTGGAACTGCCCCGCCCTGGAAGTATTATTGACTCCTACCCCCATCAACTTTCCGGTGGCCAGAAACAACGGGTGATGATCGCCATGGCCATGTCCTGCAATCCCCGAATCCTCATTGCTGATGAACCAACTACCGCTCTCGATGTTACGGTCCAGGCTACTATTCTGGATCTCATGCGCAAATTGCGGGATACCCACGATATGGGCATTATTTTTATTACTCATGATCTGGGTGTCATTGCTGAGATCGCCGATCATGTGGTAGTCATGTATAAAGGCAAAATCGTCGAACAGGGTTCTGTCTGGGAAATTTTCTCTAATCCCCAACACCCTTACACCAAGGGCTTGCTGGCCTGTCGCCCCCCCCTGGATCATCGTTTAAAATTACTGCCCACCATCTCTGATTTCATGGAGGAGGATGCAGCAGGTGAAATGATCGAGCTAAAAAAATCATTGAGTGAAACCATCGACGAGCTGATCATCAGCCCTGAAGAAACCGCCCAGCGACATGAGCAACTCTATGCCCAAGCCCCCATTCTTAACGTCAAAAACCTGAAGACCTATTTCCCCATTCGGGAAGGTTTATTCAGCAAAGTGGTTGACCATGTTAAGGCTGTAGATGATGTCAGCTTTGATGTCTATCCTGGTGAAACCCTGGGTCTTGTCGGTGAATCCGGTTGTGGTAAGACAACCCTGGGCCGCACTATCCTCAGGCTCATCGAACCCACTGCTGGTCAGATCAGTTTTCATGGTATTGACATTACCACTATCAAGGGTGATGCGCTCAGAGATATCCGCCGCAGGATTCAGATAATTTTCCAGGACCCCTATTCATCGCTCAATCCACGTATCACCATTGGTTCGGCAATTATAGAACCCATGCAGGTCCACGGCTTACATGCTGATGATAATGCTCGTCGTAAAAAAGTATATGAATTATTAGAGCGGGTTAGTCTTGATCCAGCCCATTACAATCGCTACCCCCATGAATTCTCAGGAGGACAAAGACAGCGCATCTGTATTGCCAGAGCCCTGGCAGTCCAACCGGAGTTTGTGATTTGCGATGAAGCTGTCTCAGCATTGGATGTATCTGTACAGGCCCAGGTGCTCAATCTCTTGAATGAGCTTAGGGACGAGTTTGGGCTCACCTATATCTTTATTTCCCATGATCTATCTGTAGTAAAATTCATGTCGGACCGTATGGTTGTCATGAATGAGGGTAAGATCGAAGAAATGGATGATGCCGACAAGGTCTATCAGAATCCCCAAACAGACTATACCAAACGTTTGATTGCAGCTATTCCCCGCGGTAACCTGGGAGATATTAAGAAATCACACCAGGCTAGAAATACGGTGATCTCTTAATTGGTATTATTTTCGCTTTTTTGCAGCTTCCTTAAGCTTTTTATCTACATCATCAATGACCTTATCGATGGCATCACGACGGATATCCCTGGTAGCGTCATTAATATCCCCAATGGTAGACTTACCTTTATCCAACTTCTGCTGAATGATCTTCATTGGATCATCTTCAGTCATGTATACATAACCACCATAAGCCAGCGCTCCGATGATGATAATCATGGCTAACTTGAAAACTTTTTTAAGTAGAAATATGAGTAGTACCAACCCAAGGACGCCGGCAGCGACCATGTAAAGCGGATTACTCATAAGTAGATCAAGAGCATCTTCCATAAGATGAGATCCTTTTTATTTCATAGATGACTATCAGCCGTTGTCAGCGATGGAAAGCGAATGAGTCCATCTGTTTCAGTTTAGATTTCATGCGATGTTAATCCACACTTCAACAAATCAAAACAATAATTAATTGCGAGCCAGAACCTTGCGAAGGTTTAAAGTCTCCGCAAGGCGATTAATGCTAGTGTCGAGCCAACCGCATTGGTTTCAATTCCATTTTGCACTCCTCGCAGCGTCCTGGAGCATCATGACGGATATGACTATGGATCTCCATGGGGCATCCATAAAACTCGTGTTTTTCTTCACTGGTGACCACCGCAGGAACCAGAGCCATATTACATTCAGAACAAAACCCTGGTGCTGAGCTGTGAATATGCTTATGGGATTCCATCGGACAGGAGTAGTATATCAATTTTTCACCATCAGCCTGCATATGTGTTTCATGTTTGGCCAGGGGTGAATCAGTTTTTGCTGCTGACACCTCAGTTTTGCCCTTACAGGCGATTAACAGACTTGTAAACAATACAATTATAAATAGATATTTCATTTTCTTACCTTTCGTTTTGTTCAGAATTAAATATTCATCAGGCATTCAATGTTGCCCCCTGTAGAGCCAAGGCAGGCCTTGTCTCTACAGGATCACATCATCGTGCAATCAATCGCATCCAAGACAATGTGAATTACTAGACCAATGCCAATTATCCGTGTTTTTTTGGGAAGCATTAGAACCAGATATATTCCAATCGCCCACACCGTGTGTAATGGATGAAACCCGATACTGCAACGGTTTGGATCAAAAATCGGGTCGGCCAGGAGATGATCAAGATCAATGACCATGGTTGCGACCATAAGGGCCCAATAGGTGGTCCACTTTTTGGGAAGTTGCAGCCATTTGACCAAGCCCGGGGCAACCAGAGCCGGAACAGCAAAATGAGCAATAATGTGGGCTATTTCGCGCATTAGCTGGTAAAAAGATTTCCCAGAAAACCCTTTTTAGGAGGTCCGGCTTCAGGCTGATAACCAGCATTTCTAATCACCTCAGCCGCCTCTTCAGTGGTGAGATCACCTTCAACTGTAACCATCTTTTTTGATAATTTTATATTAATCGCTTTAATCCTGGTATCAGCCTCTAATTCCTGTTGAATACTTGAAACACAACCACTACAAGTCATATTATTTACAGTGAATACGTGTTTATCCATATTTATTCGATCCTTTCGATTATAGTTAGTATTGGTCTATTAGGTAACTTTTGCAAAATAGCTCAAACCGTTGAAACGGTTACATATCTTATAAGCGTAAATCAACCCAAAACTTAAGTCGCGGGTTTCTGGTACCCTGATAAGCATATCAACGGTTTTTACATTGAGTTTATTGACAGATATCATTAGACTTTCCCAAACCACATCAAGACACCAATCGTCACAAAACTGGCTCCTGCGATCTTGGTAATGGTCTCTGCAGGTATCCGGGCTTGCACCCAATCTCCAATGAGCACAGCAATCCCCGTTAGAACCGCAAATGCCAACATGGATCCCATAAACACCGCCCAGGGCGAGTAACCCCTGCCAGTCATTGCCAGAATTGCCAGTTGGGTCTTATCCCCAAGTTCAGCTATAAATATGGCACCAAATGCCAACCAGACTGCTTTCATTTCAAACCTTCCTTCTCCTGTTTATTTACTTTCTCCAATATGCTTATTTTTTTTCACAAGTCACCACAAATCACCCGGTCTGGGGGTTGAGTATTCGTCGTTCAGCTACCAGGACGTAAACAACCGGTACCACAAATGTGTTGATGATGGCAAACAACATCCCGCCGAAAGAAGGGATAGCCATGGGTACCATGACATCCGCTCCCCTCCCTGTTGAGGTCAGCACTGGTATCAAAGCCAATAAGGTCGTAGCGGTAGTCAACATGGCGGGGCGGATGCGTCTCCCCCCAGCCAAAATAGCAGCCGCATGAATCTCTTTACGAGTCGTGGGCTTAAGCTTTTCGAACTGTTGATCCAGATAGGTGGAGATCAAGACACCATCATCCGTGGCAATTCCAAAGAGAGCTAGAAAGCCCACCCAAACCGCCACACTTAGATTGATCTCATGAATTTGAAAGACCTCCCTAAAATCCAAACTCCCCAGTGAAAAATTCATGAACCAGGGCTGACCGTAGAGCCAGAGCAGCGTAAAACCACCAGCCCAGGCCACAAAGATCCCGGAAAACACGATGAGGGTAGTGGACGCTCGCTTGAACTGCAGATAGAGGATCACAAAAATGGACATCAGCGCCAGAGGTAAGACAATGCGCATCCGCTTGGTCGCTCTTACCTGGTTCTCATAAGACCCGGTAAAATCGTAACTCACCCCCTCCGGCACTTGTAACCGTCCAGTTTGGATCAAGCCATCCAGATAAGCACGGGCTTGTTCCACCACATCCACTTCAGCATAACCAGCCATTTTATCAAACAACACATAGGACAATAAAAAGGTATTCTCGCTCTTGATGACCTGGGGACCACGGGTGAACCGAATAGTGGTCAGCTGTCCCAGTGGAATCTGAGCCCCGGAGCGGGTGGGTACCAGGATGGATTCAAAGCTCTCATCGTTGTCTCTAAACTCCCGCATATAGCGGACTCTGATGGGGTAGCGCTCCCGGCCTTCAATGGTGGTGCCAACCTGTTTCCCACCAATGGCTACTGCGATGACCTGCTGCACCTCACTGATGGATAAGCCGTAGCGTGCGATAGCATCCCGATGGATATCGATCTCCAGATAGGGTTTTCCCACGATCCGGTCCGCGAAAACAGCACTGGCTTTAACCGAGGGGATTTCCTTCAGATATTTTTCCAGTTCCAATCCAAAGCGTTCCATGCTCTCAATATCAGAACCCTGTACTCGAATACCCATGGGTGCTCGCATCCCACTTTGCAGCATGACTATCCGGGCTGCGATAGGTTGCAGTTTGGGTGCTGAAGTGGTTCCCGGTAAACGGGCAGCCTTAACCAACTCATCCCAGATATCCTGATTATTACGGATGTGGGGTCGCCATTGTCGAAATGGTTTTCCCCGGAAGTCTGGAATTAATTCACCGGATAATTTCCGTATGAATTCACCATCAGCACCCACAGCAAATCTGAGAATATTACCTGATTCACCCTGTTTATATTCTGATTTGTAGATAATAATCGATTCGATCATAGAGAGTGGTGCCGGGTCAAGAGGGGTCTCTGCACGACCGATCTTACCCACAACATTCTCGACCTCTGGAATGGAGTAAAGCGCTTGATCCAGCGTGGAGAGTACATCCAATGACTCTTCCATACCGGCATGGGGCATGGTGGTAGGCATATACAGAAAAGAACCTTCATCCAGAGCAGGCATAAACTCACGACCCAGTCCTGGAAAAGTATGCAGCATTTTCTGGTAAGGTCGGGTCTGTTTCACACTATCGGGGGACCACCCAAAGAGTGTATCAAATCCCAACCAGGCATTTAAACCAAATGCCAGAATCAGTGCAGGTAACGCCAAGGCATAGACCCGATGCTCCAGCATCCAAGTCAAGATCTTGGGATAAACTGAAGTAAATGATTGGATCGCCCATAGCGTAGTGCCAACCAGAAGACCCACGAACATGAAGTTCAAAAACATATTGAACTCATACCCCAGAGGTACCCACGTGTAGGTCAACAATATGATCACATCCAAAACCAGGAGATAATTCAGAGTTTTGACGTGGTAAAGCCAGGGATAATCCTTAAGCCAGGGTTTCAATAGCTGCAGCAAAGCAATGCTCCCCAGGATCAATGCGATGATAATATTGAAGACTACTCCCACCCAGATGGATACTCCCAGCAGCAGGATCAGCGACACCATTCGGGTCCAGTGTTTCTTGGACTTTCTGGAAAACAGAAAACTGGCGATCATGGGCAGCACCAGTACGGCCAGCACCACTGATGAGATCAAGGCGAAGGTCTTGGTATAAGCCAGCGGTTTAAAAAGCTTGCCCTCAGCACCTTCCATGGTAAAAACAGGCAGAAAACTGATCACCGTCGTTGAAACTGCCGTAAGAATAGCCGGTCCCACTTCACGAGCAGCCAAGAATATCTTCGCCAGGACAGCTTCTCCATCACCCGTTTCCAGCTTCTTGAGGATATTCTCCGTCATGATGACACCCATATCCACTATGGTACCAATCGCGATGGCAATCCCGGAAAGCGCCACGATATTGGCATCAACTCCGAATAATTTCATACCAACAAAGGTGACCAGCACAGCAGCCGGCATCATCATGCTGATCAGAATGGAAGCCCGCAGATGCATAAGCAAGACCAGGATCACGATGAGGGTAATGATGATCTCTTCCCTTAAGGCGTGGTTTAAAGTACCCAGGGTTTCGTAGATCAATCCGGATCGGTCATAAAACGGAATGATCTCAACTTTAGAGATACGACCATCAACCAGGGTTTTTGAAGGCAGGCCAGGTGAGATTTCCTTAATCTTGGCTTTCACAGCATTGATGGTGGCCAGCGGATTCTCACCATAACGGGTTACCACAACACCCCCCACGACCTCAGCACCAGCTTTGTCCAGAGCTCCTCGTCGCAGGGCTGGCCCAAAGCTGACTTGAGCCACATCTGCCAGAGTGATAGGTGCATTGTCAATGACCTTCAGGACCGTGGCTTCCAAATCGGCCAGGCTTTTAATATAACCTAAACCCCGAATCATATATTCGACCCGGTTGACCTCTACTGTCCGCGCACCAATCTCATTATTGGCATCCCGGACAGCCTGAAAAACCTGGAGCAGAGAAATGTCATAATGTCGAAGCTGATTGGGATTAACATCGATCTGGTATTCTTTGACATACCCGCCTACCGAGGCGACTTCTGCCACCCCCTGAGCCGTGGACAAGCCATATTTTACATAGTAATCCTGAATGGAGCGCAGTTCATGCAGATCCCAGCCACCGGTAACCTGTCCCGCTTCATCACGTCCTTCAAGGGTATACCAGAAGACCTGACCCAGTGCAGTAGCATCAGGTCCCAGTGACGGTTTGACTTCATCAGGTAAAGTTCCTGACGGGAGCGCATTGAGTTTCTCCAGAATCCGACTGCGCGACCAGTAAAAATCGACCTCTTCATTAAAGATCACGTAGATCGTTGAAAAGCCGAACATGGAGAAGGAGCGCACGGTTTTAACTTCAGGGGTACCCAGTAAAGCCACCGTTAGGGGATAAGTGATCTGGTCTTCGATATCCTGGGGTGATCGTCCGGGCCACCTGGAAAAAACGATCTGCTGATTCTCACCAATATCAGGAATGGCATCTACGGGAACCGGTGAACGGTCAATTCCAGGAATATCCCAGTCGAAGGGAGCTGTCAATAAGCCCCAAACCATCATTGCCAGGAAGAGGATCAAGGTGATCAGCCGGTTTTCCAGAGGCAGTCCGATCAAACGATCCAACAAACTTCGTTTCTGATCAGCCATGATTGTGCCCCGTAGGAGCATGAGTTGGGGCGCTATCGCCGCTCATCATACTTTTCTTTCCGGCGATCTGCATAGCACTATCAATCTTGAAATTACCATTTGAGACAACCAGTTCCCCAGCAGTCAATCCGCTGAATATGATATATTCCAGACCAACCCGGGGGCCTAGAATCAGCTCTCGCAGCTCATATTTATTGGTGATCCCCTCCCCCACTTCAACATAAGCCAGAGCCCGCTTACCTGTTTTTAGCACAGCTGAAGCAGGGATGAGCAAAGCCTGTGAGGCTGCAGCAAGCGAACCACTGATCGTTTCAAGTGGAACCAGATCCATACCACAAACGGAACAATCACCGGGGTGCTCTTCCAATATTTCAGGATGCATGGGGCAAGCCCACTTCCCGGTCATTTGAGGAGTTACAACCTGACCAGACCCGTTGAGGGTAACTGAGATGCTCGCTTCCGCAAGCATTCCCGGTTTGAGCAGTCCCTGAGAATTATCCAGTACCGCTCTGACCGTCACGCTACGTTTTATGGGATCTACCAACGGATCGATGTAAGAGATGTGAGCGGTGAAGGTCTGACCGGGTAATCCTGGCACAGAGAAACTCAGTTCCTGGCCAAAAGCCAACCAGGTCAGATCTTTCTCATAAGCTTCCAGAATCAACCATACCTTGGAGAGATCCGCGATGGTATAGATCTGCTCACCGGTCTTCACGTATTTGCCCTCAACGGCATTCTTGTGGGTAACGATCCCGGTGATGGGGCTATTGATCTGCAGCACCGACCTGGCTTTACCCTGCTGGAGGATACCCTCAATCTGACTATTGTTAAGCCCCAGGAGTCTGGTTTTCTCCCTGACTGCTTGATAGGCGGAATAGGAAGTCGTCTGGCTTGATGATGATTGTCCTGGCTGAGTCATCCTGGCGTAAGCTTGGAGCAGTTCGCTCTGAGTCGCATAGAGTTCCGGGCTGTAGATCTCCAGTAGATGATCACCCTGTTTGATCCGAATCCCGGTATAATCAACATACAGATGTTCTAAACGACCCGGAAACCAGGCGGATATGTTTTTAACCCTGGTTTCATCATAGTCAATTTTACCGGAAAGGCGTACCTGACTTTGAGCCAATCCCCAGCGGACAGGAGTGGTGGCGATCTGCGCCAATTTCACAGCGGATTCTGATAAGGAAATATGATCGGGACTCTCTGAGTTTTCATCATTGGCTAAGGGAATCAGATCCATAAAACAGATGGGACACTGACCCGCTTCAGCCAACTTGATCTGAGGATGCATGGAGCAGGTCCAGGTGGTTTCACCAACATGATCTGAGTGATTATCACCGACCATTTCAGGTTGCCCCTCTGTAGAAAACAGGAAACTGCCCATGACCATGCCCAAAATCAGGATCAAGCCCATTTTCAACCAGCCATTTGTTGCTAAACTTTTAATTTTTTCAATATATTCATTTATAATTAATTTCATCCTATTCACCTTTCAAGTAGGTCAGAATTACATTCTGGACCTGGGCAGAGTGGTGGGTTTTCACCAGCTTGAGCTGCAGATCCAGCAATTTTTGTCGCGCTTCGGTCAGGGTAACAATGTCAACGCTCTGACTGATATACGCCTGCTCCATAACATGAACGATTTCGCGAGATTTGGGGATCAGACTTTCCTCGTACAGGCTGATCTGCCTAAGATCCTCCAGCAGTTTGGATCGGGTGATTTCAAGCTCTCGAAGCAGTAGCGTGGCCGCGTACTCACGCTGCTTTTCAACTCGATCTCTCTGCCAATTCGAGGCTGCCACTGCGGAACGTTTTTTATTCCAATTCCACAACGGAAGTGCAATACCAACAGAGATCGCCAGTGGATCGCGACCACTCTCAGTTACTGCTACTCCATCAACCATCTTCTGGTTGGTAAAGAGGTAATCCAGGCCAATCCGCAGATCTGGATAATAGTCCGCCCGGGCTAAAGTGGAGCGAGCCTCAGCCTCCTGCTGCTGCATATCCAGCTGTAACAGGCGGGGATGTTCGTTAAACTGCTTTTCATTCCCAACCGGTTCCTTGAAATCGGATATCGTTTGGGGTAATAGACTGGCCGGAAATGGCACTTTTAGATCAAAAAGGCTGCCCAGATCAACTCGCAGACGGTAGAGCTGATCCTTGAGATTCTGGAGTTGATCGTCCAGCAACAGGGTCTGGATCTGCACCTCTGCATAGTGCTTATGAGAAATTGAGGCACTGGTGTATTGGGTTCTTAAAACGACTTCCAGATCCCGTGAGTGAGCAATCTTCTGCTCCACAAGCACTGCGGACATTTGAAGAAAACCCGCCTCCTCCCAAAGTGTCCTCAGTTCACGAATAAGACTGATCCGGGTATGGTTCAAAGCCGCATAAGCTCGATCTGCCTGTGCTTGTTTGATTTGCAGAGCAGCTTTGGTCTTTGCAAACCAGGGGATACGCTGTCCCAATGATAGTTTAACTTTTTGAGGACCTTGAGCGGTTTCCACCGGCTCCAAAAAATACCCCATTGACAGCGTAGGGTCAGGTAAAGTGACCACGGTTCCTACTTCCGCTGAGCGCATCTTCCAGGTTGAGTACACGGACTGTAGCTGAAGATTATTGGCTAATAAAACTTGGACGAGATCATCGACTCCAACTATCTGCAAGGGCAGGCTCATCGCACCTTGGTCTAGCAGGGTGAGCCAGGAACCATCTGAACCATCAAGTTTATCTGCCGCAAGCTCACTAGGGGAATTCAGCAACAGGATGGCCAACACACCGACGCCAATTCGTCTTTTGACATTTGAAATAATTTTTAACTGATACACATTTCCATCTCCAAAACAGGAACTAATTGTTCACACAAAAACGCAGCAGCAAAATGCTCTACGCTATAATCTGATTTTGAAGATATCTAAATAAGAAGGGGGAAATAACCCGGCGGATGAGCTTCCGGGAAGGCACTCATGGAATAGGAATCACTGAGATTCTGATCCCTGGGGATTTCACTGATCAAGATCGGTGTCGGGGCCATCTCAAGTTCTATATTCGATTCAACTTTGATCAAAGAAGCCGAGATCAAAGGCATAAACAGAGCAATATCACAAGAGGCCATAGCCATCTCGCAACCCATGCTAGTCTCTGTCTCACAGCAACTTACAGATTCCATACAGCAGGCTGCCTCACAATTTGTATGTGTGGGGACAAAGGGTAACACCTGCATCACTCCAATGATCAGGAGGGTCAAGAGGGCCGTATATTTCCAGGCAGTTTTCACTAGGGTTAATATGACCTGGAAGCAGAATGTTCCAAGGTATTATTTAATGGCAATGGATGTGACTCACATATACCCATACACGAGGACAATATTTACAGAATTAAGGTCCAGGCTGGGATTCGAGGTCTACTACGCTGGGATTGGGGTCAACCAGGTTGGGATTGAGATCTACTTGGCTGGGATTCGAATCCCAGCCTGGTTAAATAATACCTGACTTATTGGTTATCGCCTGGAGAAATCAACCAATCATAAATATTTGAAGCTCCAGGGTCAACTTTTCCCCCACCAACCCATTCGCCGGTACGCTCCTGGATTGCCCTGAAATCACCGATACCGGCTCCTCCATGGTCATCCTGACAACCCACAGCAATTTGAAATCGCGCCTGAGCCAAATTCCCGGAAAAAATATCCTGGGGAAGTCTAAACCTAATCAGTTCCAGCTCAGCGTCACCAATGGCCCCTCCAGACCCCTGAGGCATGTACTCAGCTACTGGCAGGTGCTCATCATCAACCAAAAGCAGCCCGCCACTTATGTAAAGAATTTGATCTGCTTTAAAGCCAGCTTTGAAGGAGGCTTGTGCATTCTTACCCACTTCAGATGTCCCACTGGCTGCGTTAAAACTAATCCCCACTGCGACATAGGTTAGCTGGTAACCATATTCAGGATGCCAACCCGGATCGGTGAGATCTGTAAACTTCATTTCGAACAGATAATCTGTCTCATTCAGCCCTACCTGCATTTCCAGGATGTCTACAATTCCATCAGAAAATTGTGGATTGGAGGGATAAACGTAATAACCAGAATCGCCATGATCATCTCCGGTTGGATCACTCATTTGCTCCAGAGTTTCAAACGTCTCATTTTGAGGTATGACTTCTAATTCACTGAGCAAACGGTGTTCTGGACCGTGGAGAACCGGAATCTCCCGCAACGTATCAAGCATACAGAATGGCAGACTATTGATGGCAATGTCCACAGTTTTATTCATGGCCAGATAATCTGGATAATTCTCTGGAACCGTCCATTGCCCCATCTGTTTTTCATAACGAATATGAATGTCCTGTTGATTCCAGGCCAGCTCCAGATTTGGTAAATTCTGGTTAACCAGCAACTCAAATGAAAGATCGATAGCCAGATCAAGGGTCCGCTGGATCACAATTTCAAAACTGGTTTCCGTTTCCTCATATTCAAATTCCCACAAATCGTTACCAATAGGCAGGCTGAAACTGACCGTATTCATCGCTTTCAATAATCTTGGCGCAATCCTAACCTGTGATTCTGAGAGATTTGGCTGAATCCCCAGAATATCCTGGTAAAAGCTCCGTAAGTACTCAGCGATACTCCAAGCCTGAGTAAAAGTGCCAGAAAGCCGGGCTTGCCCCTCTCTGGGCCAGGCATCAGTCAGTTCGGCAATGGTGCCCACTGCCCCCCGGTTAAGGATTTGATCTGTCAAATCATCAAAGAGAGCCTGGGCGTAATGATATTGATGAAAACGAATTGCCTGGCTGATAGTGGCAGCCGAATTCCAGGTCCAGATAATCCCATTATGGTAAGCGGCATCCTGGACATACAATCCGGGAAAATGGTGGTAAGGATGAAACTTTACATCATCCTGACTTAAAGAGAGTACCCCTTTTGTCGTAACCAATTGAGGGGCCAGTTTCTTGAAGCTCGACCAGTCACAGGTTTCATGAAACAGGGGTGGCACCAGAAATACATTGGGACGAATTTGTTTATCCTGCGATCCATCAGCATTCAAATGATCTACCAGATAATTGCCCTCAATTGCTCGGAATTTGTCCAACCCCTGGTCAAGTTTTGCTAAAATGTCTTCAGTTTCCTTTTGGAGATCGGAGTCACCATATTTCTCAGCTAGGCGTTGCGTGATTTCCATCTGGTCGCGCCAGATAAATTGAATATCAATGGCTCGATTTCCCCGAGGACTCCATGGTCCATCAGGCCCTCGTGCATCCATCCAGGTATCCGCATCAGCATGCCACAAGAGCCCCGCTTCATCCGTCCAGTTCTGGATGGCACCCCTGGTGGCTCTGCGTACTGCCGGCCAGACATTCTTAAGAAACTCGTCATCTCCAGTGTAGCGATAATAATCCCATACTGAACGGACAAACCAGGGGGTTCCATCTGACGTATTATAAATAATGTCTTCCGGCTGAGCACGGTTGGGAACGCGTCCATAGTTCGGATCTGTCTGATCCATATTCTGGAGATCAGCGAAAGCCAGCAGGATCTGTCGGGCTGCTTCAAATTGTCCACTCACCAGCACTGCTCCGGTAAATGAGATAAATACATCCCGACCCCAATAGTCATCAAACCAGGGTAATCCGGCATAGATCCCCCGCCCCATCTGATTCATAACCAGGGCATCAATAGAGGCCTGAGCCCAGGCAATTGCAGCATCTAATTCTTCTTGACCACTCTGGAATCGGGTCTTAGCCAGACGATGACTGAGCCGGTTCTGACGATCACTAATGAGCTCTTTGATCCACTCAGGTGAAATTTCTGTAGCTTGTTCCGCAGCACTCAGAGCAATCATAATCATGAGCTGTTTTGAAGCTGTAAACTCAGCCCGCTGGGTCAGATAAGCATTGAACAATGGCAGCTCTGGCGATTCTGCTGAAAACCACTGCATGGCTTGGGAAAACCAAAGTTTCATATGGGGATAACTGGAAGACATACCAGAGAAACGCCTGAATTGAATGTCCATTTCATGTTCAGAAATTGTGATTTTATAATCCTCTGCCTGAGATCCTCCCAGGATTGCCGGTTGAACCTTCCAATCAATGGCTTTCTCTGCTTCCAGTTGAACCAGAAGCGTGCGTTGATTATCAATGAGCGACCAGGTCTCACTAATTCCCAACTCGGGGTACTCACGGACCAGCCTGGCAGGATTTACACTGATCTCAGCCAATTCTCTGGGCAGTAATTCCCCATCGGCATAGATAAATAAATCCTCAAAATAGGCTCGCTTGGAAGCTGTGAGACCATGCCAGGGTGAGCTATTGTAGCCACCAGTCCGGGTAACCCAAAAGGCATCCTGCTTATCAGTATAGGCAATCTCACGCTCACTGCCGGGGTCAAGGTGCATGGTGGGAAGGGTTGGTGCTGGATCAGAGGTACAGGCAATCAATAAAAAGATCAGGGGGAGTAACATGATCTTTTGAAGATCAATAGCCCAGTCCTTCAGGGCTGGGATTAAGGGACACCCAAAAAAAGTTGAAAAGGCCGTTAACGGCCTTACAGAATTTCGATTAGGTCTGATTTTCCCAGCCCTGAAGGACTGGGCTATTGAATATCTCATTGTCTTAATCTGAGTCATGCAATTTCAATAGTACAGATAACTCTTCCTGATAGCTTCTTCTCCGGTGGTGTTCTTCTTGATTCATTATGTACTCACGCACCTTTCCAATCAAAGATTCTGAAACAGAAAAAACACTATACCCCTCCTGCCAGGCAAACTTCCCTTTGATAAAATCATTTTTATTGATCCAATTAGATGATTCACCCTTTATCTGATTAGCAACTTTTGAGGCAGTTTGGGTGGGTTTTAGACCTACTAGCAGATGTATATGTTCCATATCTCCGTTAACGGTATCGATATATATATCGCTCTCAGCATAATGGTTTTTATAATGAGATATAAGTTTTCGCTTGAGACTTTTTAATAGAATCCGCTCTCGTTTATGGGTTGACCAAACAAAATGCATCCAGATTTTATGATAAGTATGTGACATCTTCTGAAACTCCCTAGCCCAGTCGTTTACGGCTGGGGTTGTAAAACTGACCAAAACTACTTCAAGGCCGTTAACGGCCTTATAAATTCCCGGATTCTTTTCTTATTCCCAGCCCTGAAGGGCTGGGCTATTGAAACTTTTGACCTATTTAAGCAGCATCACCTTTTGCACCTGTCTGAACTCCGGTGTCCGCAACTCAATAAAATAAAGCCCGGCTGCAATACTCTGACCGTGCTGGTCAACGCCGTTCCATTTAAGCATATGTGAACCGGCCTGATAAGTGGTTGGTTCAGCACCTGCTGACCAGATTTTCCGGCCTCTCACATCATAGATAGTTAGTCCAACCAAAGCAGCCTCAGGCAGATCAAAGCGGAGGGTGGTTGTGGGATTAAAAGGATTGGGGAAAGCAGCCTTCAAAGCATATTCCAGAGGCAATTCGTTTCCCCTATCTACACTTACCCAATAGCGTTCGCTGGTGAATATCCGGGTGGAAGATGCCGGGATTGTGTAGGACCCATACCAATTGGATTCAATGCTTAGCGTATCATCCTGCGTGTATTCATACCAGGTTCCGGCCCAGGGAAATTCAAGGTCCAATACTTGATCCGTATTATTAAAATTAATGGCCACCACTACTCCCGGAGAGCCATCCAGAGTTCGGTGATGAACAATCACTTTCTGTGTATTAGATTTATACACCACATTAATATTATTTGACCGCAAGGCTGGATAATTGTTTCTCAACCAGATCAACCCTTGATATTCTCTGTGCAGTTCTGCCTGGGCTGGCAGGTCCAGGTAATACCATCTAACCGGGTTATAGTCCAAGGTTCTTTCCGTGTTCATCCCGATTTCAGCACCCATATAGAACATGGGGATTCCCGTACTGGTAAACAGAACCTGAGCAGCCAGCTTTGCTTTCTGGAAGGCTTGTTCATAACTGAGGCCGTTGGTTTGCGCCTCAAATATGATTCTTTGTTCATCATGGCTCTCGATATAATTAACACAAGTCTCACCATCAGCAAAACCATCGGCTGCAAAACTGATACCGCGCTCAGTTTTGTCCATATCACCATAATAGGAACCCTCAAAAGTCCCTTCCCGTAAATTGGCTTTCATTTGATCATGGAAGGCATCATGCCAGTGCGAATCAATGTGGGTTATATCGATCAGGCTACTGATATCAGAATCAAAATGTTCTGCGATTTGATAGACTTCATTGTCCTCTAAAAAGGCCTCATTAGAGAAATAACTGACCCCAAATTCTGTGGCCCCCCCCCAGCCAATTCCCGGTGTGTGATCATATCGATAACCGTCCACGTGATACTCACGAATCCAATGCCGAACAGTAGCCGCTGTCATAGCCCGGGTTCCTTCACGAGCATGGTCAAAATCCGGAAAACCCCAGGCATTTCCCTCAGCATGCATATAGGGTGAATTCTCATAGTCATTTCCATACATCTGTTCATAAGGTGAACTACCGTCAGAATGGTTGAAAACCAGGTCCACCAAAACTGAGATCCCTCTGCTGTGGGCTTCGTTAACAAAATTTTTGAATTCATCCGGAGTTCCATACGAAGACTCCAACGCCAGGAAAAACGCTGGATTATAGCCCCACGAGCTTTCACCTGGAAATTCCGTGGGCGGCATGAGCTCAATGGCATTGATGCCCAGATCAGCTAAATAATCCAATTTTTCCAGCATGCCCTGGATATCCCTGGAATCAGAAAAATCACGGATGAGTGTCTCATAAATGATCAAATCTTTCATCTCGGGTTTTACATATGATTCATCAGTCCAGGGGAACTCCTCAGCGCCCATCCTTACAACAGATTTTTGATTGGAAGCAATCCAGTGTTCATTCCCTGAGGCATCGGTCCAATTCACATCCGTGGCCATGGGATCACCCACTGTTTTTTCACCGTTCAACACATACATATACTCATGGTAACCAGCCTCAAGGGGAATATTCAGCCAAAAAACATCTTGAGCTGGATCATGTTTCATAAGATTGGCATCAGCATCCCAATCATTAAAATCGCCGATGAGTGATACAAACATTTTTCCAGGGGCAAGCAAGGCAAAGGTGACCGTCCCATCCAAGTGTTCATTTACACCGAACTGATTGCCTTCAGGAAAAGCTTCTTCCACCACCTCGGGGATCTTCCAAACCGACTTAATATCCATCATCACCCGCTGGTTATCCCGACGGGCAAATGCTACTAATTGGTGCCTTCCGTAACTGGCATTCTCAGTGTTCAGGGTATAAGTAAAATTACTTTCACCCGTAATATGTCGTGTATTTCCATTCAACAATATTTCAACATATATGGCGTTTTCTGTGACAATTTGAAGCTCCTGTTGCGGATCAAGCACTTGGTCTTCCGCTATATTGGCCATGGAAATAGTTGGATCATTTATGCCGGGTACATAAGAAATGGGAATATGGTAATCTGCTCCACCATTACTATCCCAGGTGTCATCATCCCAATGAAAAACAAAATCCAGGACTGATACTGCCTGATGACCATTATTTAAAGGGCCCACTGCAACCGAGTATACACCGTTGGAGTCAGGACCAACCATGGCGCTCTCAACTGATTGTCCCGGATCTCCAGGAACGGTATTCTCGGGCTGGTAACTTGGCCAGGGTTCCTGCCAACCATTAACTCCCCACCAAAGATTACCGGATACACTGCTCTGCCGATTGACCCGAATGGTATCGTTAGGGCCGGGAAACATGGGTTCCCACAGACCGGGCACATTCACAGAAATATGGAAATCGATTCCCTGTCCACCGTTATTATCCCAATTCCCCTGACCATCTTGAAAAACAAAATCCAGGATATCCGCTTCCTCAGGAATAGCATATTGATACATCCACCACCCATCAGCCTGCTCTGTCATGGGATAGTCACCCACATTAGTCCAGCTATTGTAACCCAGATGAATGAGCACCTGAGCCGCATTATCAGGAAGCGCTCCATTGATAGAATTATAATAGATATCAACTGTCCCGCCTTGGACAATAATTTGCGGTTCCCAAAACATGACATCGTTTTGACCAAAACCAGAAATACTCCATAAAAGGGCTATCAGAGCAATTGTAGATTTTTTCATTTTATAACTCCAAAACTTTTAGGTAGCAATGACAGAGTGCTGTCCTGATTTAAGCTTAAATCTCCCAGGAGAATAGAATCCATTCCAGCAGCAGAAAATTTAAAAGTGTCTGCTGAAAAGTTAAAGAAACTCAACATGGGACCATGCTTATAGGCCATGATCCGTCGCTCATTATCCGCCAGAATAATTTGAAATTTCGAAGATGGGCTGAGTTGATGCTTGCGCAGTTTGATGATCTCAGACATTTTTTCGGAAAGCCCTTTATCACCCTGATCCCATTTAACTGATTCTTTTTCAAACAAACCAGGTTTAT
>JAOZSM010000218.1 GCA_029939675.1 Fidelibacterota bacterium | reverse complement strand
TCACTAACACAGATTGGTTAGCCCGCGCAATACCTGCTATCAAAGTATCCATTGGGCCAATCTTCATTCCAATACTCTCCAGGTGTACTCTGATTTTTGAAGCATGAATACTGGCAGATAAATCAAAGGGCAGGAGATTAACCGTATTAATCAACTTATGAAGCTGCTTGCTTCTCTTTCCGGAGAAAGGAGATTTTTCGATCCCCACAAACAGCTCATAGGCAACGATGGTTGGAATACCTATTTCTTGAGGAGAATGGGACAACAACTTTGATTTAACGGCACCCTGATCCTTGAAGAAGTAGATTAAAGTCTTGGTATCCAGGACAAACACTTAAAGCTCCTCTCGACCGGCATCTTCACCTTGCTCAGAACGCAATTCTTCGAGACTGGGGAATTCTTCCCATTGGCCTGACATCTCTGCGATCTGATTCGGCCATTTGTCGTTGACCTTATCCTTGATCAATGAGGATATCCATTGACTTAAGGATCGATTTTCAATTTTGGCCTGGCTTCTCATTTTTTGTTCAACTTGCTTTTCTAAATATATGGTAACCTGTCCCATAATTACCTCCATTACATATATGTGCAAGTATATGTGGTCATTAGTCATATTCCAACATATTTTTTGCTGCAGATAGATAGAGATGATCGCGGATATGGCATCGCGGAATGATTGTAATTTCTTATCTCACACTACTACGCAGCGTTTACAGGTCAGTAGATATTTTCAAGTTAGGGGGTGTGCCTGCTACGCAGGCTGGGTGTAGGGGGTGTTGGTGCTTGTAATTTACGAGGATGCGAGTGAGTGATTCGACGTGGAATATGTACTTTATCAAGGAACTCTATGTGCTTGACTGTCAGAGAGATAGCTCCGTAGTCCTCTTCTACTGATCCGCGTAACATATAAGGACGGACATTGCTGAGCATGCGGCAGAATTTTCGGTAAACCTCTGGGAAGAAGACGGTTTCATAAATGGCTGTGGTATCCTCAAAGCTGATGAATTCCATGGGTTCACTATTCTTGGTGTGCACTACTTTCCCGGTGATGAGCCAGCCAATGACCGGCACTTCTCTCCCGATGTATTTTTTCAGGTCGCAGGCTCGCACATAGGTCAGATGTCGCAGAATGCCTTCATAAAGGCTTAGGGGATGGCGGGAAATGAGGAAACCCAGAACATCTGTCTCATGCATGAGCATAGTCTTTGCAGAATAGGCTCCGGTATCCGGAATATAATAGCTATCACCCTCATTCAACTCCAACAGGGAAGCCGGTTTATCTCTGTGTTGTTGACGGGCCCGGGCCTGATACAATTGCCACATAAGTCGAGGACGATGCTCCAGCCCCTCCACCCCATCAAAACAGCCGGCTTTGATAAGAATTCGTATATCAGCCTGATCCAACTCAGGCATGCGTCTCAGAAATGCTCCAAATGATGTGAAACGACCATTTGCTTCCCGCTCGTTGACAATGCATTCCGGGGCAGTTCGTTTAATGCCTTTGAGCTGCATAAAGCCGATCTGCACCCAGTCATTGAGCCCGGTGTGTCTGATCTCAGATACATTGATATTGGGCAGTAGCACTTTCAGGCCCAAGCGACGTGCTTCAGAGTAATAGCCAAAGGTGGAATAGTAGCCACCCAGATTGGTCATGACTGAAGCAATGAATTCTGCCGGATAGTGAGCCTTTAAATAAGCAGATTTAAAAGAGACCAAGGCATAGGATGCCGAATGGGGTTTACAGAACGAGTAGCCGGAAAAGGACATGATCATTTCCCACAGGGTTTCAATCACGGCATCAGCCACCCCGTTCTGGCGGGCACCTGTGACAAATTTCTCGCAGTAATCCCGTAGTTTAGCTGCCTTATGTTTCTTGGACATAACCTTGCGTAATTCATTACCTTCATCTGCATTAAAGCCAGCCAAACGCATGGCAACCTTGGTTACATCTTCCTGGTAAACCATTATCCCATAGGTCTCTTTCAGGGTTTCATCAAGTAAGGGGTGAAGCGGATCATAGTCACCACCGTGGAGTCGACGGACAAATTCACGGATCCATTTGTTGGCTGCCGGACGAATAATGCTGGATGCAATGACCAAATTCTCATAATCACCGGTTTGCATTTTGCTCAGGAGTTGTCGAGTAGCCGGTGACTCCACATAAAAACAACCCATGGTGCTGGCGGTCCGGATCAGCTCCTGAGTTCGCAAATCTTCCAGGGGATTCAATTTCCAATAGGGAATATCCACGCCATAGTGGTCATGAACATCCGCCAGGATATCCCGAATGACAGCCAGGGAGCGGTTCCCCAGGAGATCGATCTTCACCAGGCCAAAATCTTCAGCCTGATCCTTCTCCCACTGAATGATCTGAACCCCTTTGGGTGCCCGCTGAATGGGTACATAGGTGGATATCTCATTGGGGGTCAGGACCACCCCACCGGGATGAACACTGAGATAGCGCGGAAAACCGGCCAGATAGAAACCGTTGCGAATGATCTCCAGCCAGGGTTCCTGCAGATCCAGGTCACTGAGCAGTGGATTAGTGGCCAATTCCTGAAAGGGATCACTTACGTACCAGAGGTGGGAAAGCCGTTTGGTCACAATCCCGATCTCACTTTCGGTCAAGCCATAGACCTTGGCCACTTCACGAATGGCAGACCGGGCTTTGAAGGTCACATGGTTGCAGATCATGGCAGAATGGGAGTCACCATAGGTTTTAAAGGTGTAGTCCAAAATAGCATCACGGGTATCCCAGGGAAAATCTACATCAATATCCGGTGGGTCTTTACGGCCCGGTGACAGGAAGCGTTCAAAAAAGAGATTGTGCTGAATGGGGTCCACATGGGTGATCTTCAGGGTATAGGCCACAATACTGGCAGCAGCACTCCCCCGCCCACAGGTAATGGGTGACTGTTGGACGATATCCTGAACGATGAGGAAATAATTGGAGAAGTGTTTCTCCTTGACGGTCTTCAATTCATGCTCAATCCGATCCCGAATGCGATCGGTAATGGCACCATAGCGTTCCTGGGCCCCCAAATACACCCGATTCTTGAGCTCCTGAAAATCATGGGAATCATTGGATTCAGGGAAAATAAAATTATTCAGATCGGGCCGCCAGGGACACTTATCCCAAATCTCCAGGGTACGTTCCATGGCATCTTCGGCAAAGGGTAGTACATCACGGGTTTCATCAGGACTGTGCAAATAATGATTCAGCGGGATCAGTTCATCTTCCGGGAGACGTGATAACTTGGCATTCAGGTCAATGGCCCGCATGATACGATGGAGTTGATGTCCCCGCGAAGATCCCATGTAGACAGGAATATTGGCAACACCAGGCAGTCCCTCCGCTTTGGCCCAGCGGTATAAACCATAGCTGCCGGGCTCCAACGAAACATAGACATCCTCAGAGCGATAGCTTTGTAGCAGTTTACGATCTGGAGTGATCATCACCAGCCCCTCCAGACGTCCAGCTAACGCTTTCAACAAATCGAAATTTGGCTCTGCATGCTTTTGGGTGATGAGCCGACTAAGGTTGGAATAGCCCGTGGTATTCTTCACCAGCAGCACAGCCTTGCGTTGGTGAATATCGTTCAGGGTAGCACCCACGATCATATCCAGGCCACGCGCCAGAGCCGTCTGATACAGATAGATCATGCCGTACAGATTGTTAGTATCGGCAATGGCAAACTGCCGGTAGCCTTTCTTGATCAGGAAATCGCATAAATGCTTCGGAGACAAAGTCCCCCTTAGTAAGGAGTAGTGGCTATGGACTTCGAGGGGGATCATTTGGATGGAATACTGACGGCTGCCCGCTTTAATTGGGATACAATCCCATATTTCTCCTCGGGTGGAAAATCACTGGTAACACCATAAATGTATTTCACCATAATAATTGAACGCTGAAACACATCCAACTCTTTAAAAGAAGCCATACATTATCCCTCCATCTCTTGTTTCACCTCAACCCCTAACATCTAACTCCCAACCTCTAACATAACAGGGTACGTCATTCCAAATCTCACAGCTGAATATCCATGCTTTTTACGCAGTTTGTCCATGGCTTTATGCAGAGCACCATGGCGGGCAGCATTGGGATCAATAACCTGAGAAAAGAGACTGATTTGTTCGGCGGATTGCAGGAGTCGTTCAAAACCAATGGAAAGATAGCGGACCCGGGTGCGTCGCTCAAAAAGTTGCTCGAAAATCTTTTGAACCTGGAAAAACATGCGGTATTCGTGGTGAGTTGGTTCTGGCAAGCGAATGGTCCGGGTAATCACCTTGCTATCTGAATAGCGGCAGAAGATTCGGATACTGTTACTCCTCTTGTTTTGCTGCCTTAAGCGGATACAGCCACTTTCGATGAGATAATAAACCACCCCCATGATCAAGTGATCGTCGTTGGTGTCCTCGTTGAAGGTATACTCCTCCTTGATCTCCGAACGCTGTTCAGGAGGCAATACAGGACTGTCATCAACACCCCGGGCTTTCTGATGCAAGGTCAAGGCCTGCTTGCCCAGAACCAGAATAAGTTTATTGATGGGAACCGCAGCCAGCATACCAATGGTTTGGAGATTCAGCTCTTCCAGAAGCACCCGGTCGGTAGATTGACCAATTCCCGGTAACAGCTTCAGCTCCAGAGGATCCAGGAAAGTGCGTTCATTTCCCGGCAGGACATCAAAAAGCTCGGCATATTGGCGGATGTAGCGGGCAGCTACGGACGAAACCAGTTTGTTGACTGAAATACCGATGCTGGAGGTCATATGAAAGGAATCACGAATATCTTTGTGCATGCGGTAGGCGCTATCCTTGATCCGTCCCAGTAAACGGGTGGTACCGGTCATATCGATGGCCACCTGCCCATAACGCAAGGGCTCTACATAGGGTGAATAGTGGGAAACTTTTTTGATCATGGCCGCCATAGCGCGTTGATACAGCTCAGGATTAGAGTCAACCACAATGAGACTGTGCTCCAGTTTAAGGGCTTGCCGCAGGAGCATCCCGTTATGCAAACCCACCTGCTGGGCTTCACGTGAGGCGGAAAGTATAACAGCTCGTCCCCCTGACCCGGAAGAGACCACCACCGGCCGGTTACGATACCTGCTGTGAACGGCTTGTTCTACTGTGGCCGGGAAGGCTGGAACTTCAAGATGGAGGACGTCTTTCATAAT
>JAOZSM010000035.1:11915-18395 GCA_029939675.1 Fidelibacterota bacterium | reverse complement strand
GCAGAGAACGCAGAGGCGCCTGCCTTTGCCGAAGTCGGTCTCCGCGCAGGCAGGCAAAGTGTTGCTAGATAATAACATGCGTGATAGCTATATAAATATCTGTTATTGCAATGGTTAGGAAAGCATTCGTGAATTATCATATACTTTTTACGGTTTCATCAAGCCTGGATATTGATTTCGCCTCAGTTGGGTGGAATTAAAATAATTTGGTGCCTGGCACAAAACGATATTGCCACTTATTTGACAACCTCTGGGTCCTCTGTGGGTAAAAAGGACTTGTGAGAAGGCATTGGCTTTAAAATGAAAATCGTAGTTGATAGTATGGGGGGCGATAATGCCCCTTTTATCAATATAGAAGGTGCCATTCAGTATCTGAATGACCCTAAAAGTGTGGGCGAGGTCATTCTGGTTGGCCCGGAAGAGCTGATCAAAAAAGAACTCCGAACACGCTCCTTCACCAGTCCCCGTCTCCATATTCAACAGGCCTCCCAGGTCGTTGAGATGGATGAATCCCCGACCCGTTCATATAAAGAGAAAAAAGATTCCTCAATGCGGATTGGAATTGAACTGGTTAAGCATGGAAAAGGCGATGCATTTATCTCCGCAGGAAATACTGGAGCCACCATGGCTTATTCCCTGCTGAGTCTTGGACGTATTCCAGGTGTGGATCGTCCTGCTATTGGTGCATTCATGCCGCATGAGGATGGAACTACTCTTCTGCTTGATGTAGGCGCTGTTGCACAAGCAAAGCCCAAAAATCTGCTGCAGTTTGGCATCATGGGCAGTATTGTCTATCGCAAGATCACCAAAACAGATACAGCACGCGTGGCTTTAATGAGTATTGGCGAAGAAGCCGAAAAAGGCACCCCTCTAGTCAGGGAAGCCAAACGATTGCTGGAAGCTGCCGATATCGACTTTCTGGGATATGCAGAAGGTCGGGATATCTTTAATAATAAATTTGATGTCATCGTAACGGATGGTTTTACCGGCAATGTCAGCCTGAAATTAGCTGAAAGCACCTTTAAAACTTTATTTACCATGATCAAAAGTCGTCTGGACCGTCCCAGCCGTCTCATCGGAGCTCGTTTGATTAAACCAGTCTTTACTGAATTGGTGGGCATTTTTGATCCCAATAATTATGGAGGATCGCCTCTGTTGGGAATTCGTGGTGTTTCGCTTATCGCCCACGGCAGTTCGACTGAAAAAGCCATTAAAAACGCATTATTCGAAGCCCAACGGCTGATCAACTCAAATATGATCGATGCCATTGAACAGGAAATCACCGCCTCCCTATCCAACATCACCTACACGGATATGGACGAAGAAATTATTCATCACTAACCAATCAGGAAAAATATAATGATCAATGCTGCTATAACGGGAGTTGCCTCCTATGTACCCGAAAAAGTATTAACCAACTTCGATCTTGAAAAAATAGTTGATACCAATGACGAGTGGATCGTCTCCCGTACTGGAATCCGTGAACGACACATTGCTGCAGAGGGTGAAGCCAGTTCAGACATGAGTGTTAAAGCGATTGAGAGACTACTGGAAAAAACCGGAGTTAAAGCAAAAGAGATCGATGCCATTATTGTGGCCACCGTTACTCCCGATATGCTTTTCCCCTCCACTGCTGCATTGATCCAGGAGAAAATTGGAGCATCTAAAGCCTGGGGTTACGACCTTTCAGGTGCCTGCTCCGGATTTTTGTTTGCTTTGAAATCAGGTAGTGCTCTGGTCCAGACTGGCCATAAAAAAGTAATTGTGGTGGGCGTTGATACCATGAGTTCAATTCTGGATTACACGGATCGCAATACCTGCATTCTTTTTGGTGACGGCGCCGGTGCTGTTCTGCTTGAACCCACAGAGGATGATCGATATGGTATTATTGATAATCTTTTATTTGTAGATGGTTCGGGGGCAGATGCCTTGCACATGAAGGCTGGAGGTAGTCGAAAACCAGCAACCCATGCTACTGTTGATGCCAGAGAACACTACTTATTTCAAGATGGACGGAGCGTTTTCAAAAGGGCTTCCTTGGATATGGCTAAAGTCAGTGTTGACATTCTTAACAAGAATAATTTCAAAGCTGAAGATGTAGCCATCTTTATTCCCCATCAAGCCAATAAACGTATTATCGATGTGGCTGCCCGGAGAGCTGGTTTCACTGATGAACAGGTTCTGATTAATATTGATAAGTATGGTAACACAACTGCTGGAACCCTGCCCCTCGGATTGGATGAGGTTGTGCAGGAAAATCGTATTAAAGATGGTGATCTGGTGCTGCTGGCTGCATTTGGAGCCGGCTACACCTGGGGCAGCACACTGTTGCGCTATGGACCAACCAGGAAAGCTTAAATGATGCAGCGTGCCTTAGTATTTCCCGGACAAGCCTCCCAATTTGTTGGTATGGGGCAAGATATTTTTGATAAGCATGAGTCAATCCAGGAAATGTACGCGATCGGCCGGGATATTCTAGGTTTTGACATCGCTGATGTGTCATTCAATGGTCCTTTGGAATCTTTGACTGAAACCAGAGTCACTCAACCAGCCCTCTTCATTGTTTCAGCCGCCTGCTATTCACTCCTTCCAGAAAATTTTGATTTCCAGATGGTTGCTGGTCACAGCCTGGGTGAATATTCCGCCTTATACGCCGCTGACGTACTTAGCTTTGAGGACGCACTGGCTATTGTCAAAGCACGTGCTGAAGGAATGCAGAGCGCAGGAGAATCACAATCAGGTGCAATGGCAGCCATTCTAAATATGTCCCGAGAGGATATTGAAAAGGTCTGCATAAATGCTTCCTCACGAGGTATCGTGCAAGCTGCCAATTTCAACTCTACTGGTCAGATCGTTATTTCAGGTGAATCTGAGGCTGTTCATTATGCCATGGAGATCGCTAAAAACCTAGGTGCTCGCAAAGTAGTTTCCTTGAATGTGAGTGGGGCTTTTCACTCCCCCCTCATGGCGCCTGCAATAAATGGGTTGAGTACAGCAATCGAAAAAGCTAAGTTCAAACCAGCAAAGGTCCCCATAGTCGCCAATGTTGATGCCAGCCCAACGACTGACCCAGGTAAGATTAAATTTAATTTGATCGAGCAACTTGAAAATCCGGTCCTATGGGAAGACAGCGTAGAGACAATGGTCAAAGCTGGGATAGCTGAATTTGTCGAGATCGGTCCAGGTCGAGTACTACAGGGTCTGATTAGACGGATCAATCGTAATTCCACAGTTAGTGGAATTGGAACGCAAGCCCAATTGGAGGGATTAATATGATCGATTATCAAGGGAAAGTTGCCATCATTACCGGATCAACACGCGGTATCGGTCATGAGATCGCTGCCAACCTGGCTAGACTGGGGGCTAAAATTGTAATTAGTAGTCGTAATCCAGAAGATTGCCAGCGTGTTCAGGAAGAATTCAGGTCACAGGGTTTCACCTGCTTGGGTGTAGCAGCTGATGTTTCCTCAGTTGCAGACTGTAAAGCCCTGAGTGCAGCAGCTATTCAGGAATTTGGTCCGGTTGATGTCCTGGTTAACAATGCCGGCATCACTAAAGACAACTTGATTATGCGCATGAAGGAAGATCAATGGGACGATGTCATGAATATCAATTTGAAAAGTGTTTTCAATATGTCCCAGGCCTTACTCCGCAATTTTTTGAAATTGAAGGGCGGACACATTATCAACATTACCTCTATAGTTGGGCAAACAGGGAATGCTGGACAGGCTAATTACGCTGCGTCGAAGGCTGGTATTATTGGATTTACCAAGTCCTTGGCCAAGGAAATCGGGTCAAGAGGAATCACTGTGAATGCCGTTGCACCCGGTTATATTGCCACCGATATGACGGAAGCGATCACGGATGATGCCAAAGAAAAATTATTTGCACAAATTCCTTTAGGTCGTATCGGAGAGTCTTCAGATGTTGCTAATTTAGTAGCCTTTCTGGGGTCTGAACAAGCTGGATATATCACAGGTCAGGTCTTCAACGTTGATGGCGGCCTGGTCATGCAAGGATAGAAAAGAACATTAGGAGAAAAGATTAACATGTCAACTTTCGAAAAAGTACGTGACGTTATTGTCGAAAAACTGGGTGTAGATGCTGCTAAAATCACTGAAGAGGCCTCATTTATTGATGATCTGGGTGCCGATTCACTGGATACTGTAGAACTCATCATGCAGTTTGAAGAAGTTTTTGATATTGAGATTCCGGATGAAGATGCGGAAACCATCACTACTGTTGGAAAATCAGTTCAATATATTGACAGCAAGCTCGGATAAGCTTTAGGGTTCAATTTTTTGGATGAAAACTGGGTTCACTGAAAGGTCAAGCGTTTTAGCCTGACTCAGCAGTGAATCCAGTTTTTTTTGATAAAGGAGTACCATGAAAAAGCGTGTTGTAATTACTGGTATGGGAGTTGTCTCTCCACTGGGAAATGAGATAGACACTTTCTGGAACAATTTAGTAGCGGGGAAAAATGGAATCACCACTCAAGATTGGCTGGTAGAAGCAAAATACAATGCCACAGTTGCTGCAACGATAAAAGACGATGTTATCATTGATGATATCGTTGATTTTAAAGAAGCACGACGCATGGACCCCTTTACTCGTTATGCAGTGTATTCTGCAAAAAAAGCAATTGCCCAAAGCAGACTGAACATTGCCAACGAGGATCCGACTCGTATCGGTGTCATTGTTGGAAGTGGCGTGGGTGGCTTGTATACCTTCGAGGAACAACACAGTATGTTGATCAAGCGTAATCACCGTCGCGTTAGCCCATTTTTTATTCCCATGATGATTCCCGATATCGCTGCTGGTTATGTTTCCATTATTTGGGGACTTAAAGGACCCAATTTCTCGGTTAATTCTGCTTGTGCAACTGCCGCCCATGCTATTGGACTTGGCCTTCGAGCTATCCGTTACGGTGACGCTGATGTCATGGTCTGTGGTGGTGCTGATGCGGCATTAACTCAGATGGGGTTTGCCGGTTTTGCCAATATGAAAGCCCTGACTTTCAACCCTGATCCAGATTCTGCCAGTCGGCCCTTCGATAAAGCCCGGGATGGGTTTGTTATGGGTGAAGGTGCTGGTGTCTTTGTATTGGAAAGTCTGGAACATGCTCAAGCACGTGGTGCAACAATCCTGGCTGAACTGGCCGGGTTTGGTATGACAGCCGATGCCCACCATATCACCAGTCCTGCTCCTGAAGGTGAAGGAGCCAACCGGGCCATAAAAATGGCGCTTAGCGATGGTGATCTGGCCACTAGTGATATTGATTATATCAATGCTCATGGTACCTCAACACCAGCCAATGACAAGAATGAATCTATTGCCATCAAAAATATTTTTGGCGAGCATGCCCATAAGTTGGCCATTAGTTCTACAAAATCCATGACCGGCCATCTTTTAGGTGCATCCGGTGGAATTGAATTGGCAGCCCTGGTTAAAACGATACAAACCAATACCATCGCTCCAACAATTCACCATGAAAATCCGTGCGATGAGTGTGATTTGAACTATACGCCCAACACATCTGTACAGCGTGATGTAAAAGCAGGTATCAGCAATTCCTTCGGTTTTGGCGGTCATAATGCTGTTTTGGCAGTGAAGGAATTCAAAGCCTGATCTGAATTGCCATGAAATTTCTGGGGAATATTTTTCGTAAAGCAGCACCCAAGCTTAGTATATCTGAGACTTTTGCCAGTAATCTTTCAGCTATTGAAAAAACACTGGGCTACTCCTTCAGCGAACCCCATTTGCTGGAACGAGCTTTAACCCACTCCTCCTTTGCCAGCCAAAATAATATCAGCTATTCTTATGAACGTCTTGAGTTTCTGGGAGATGCTGTGTTACAGTTGGTTGTCTCTGACGTCCTTTTCAAGACTCACCCTCATCTCAATGAAGGAACTCTGACTAAATACCGTACCATTTTAGTTAATGGTAGCTATCTAGCTGAATGTGCCAACCGCCTGGATTTAGGTCGCTGGATTCTGCTGAGTGACTCCAGTCGCCGAAGTGGTCAACGTGACAATGATTCTATCATGGCTGATGTAACAGAGTCGCTCATCGCAGCTATCTATATTGATGGTGGCTATGAACCAGCTGCTCGTTGGGTGAAAGCCCACGTCATTGCCGGAAAACCGGATTATGCTGAGGAATTGCAATCCTTTAATTATAAGGGGCAATTGGCGGAGAAATGCCAACGACTTAAGTTGGGCAATCCTAAATTTGAGGTCACTAAAACAACCGGACCAGACCATGACCCAATCTACATGATCGAGGTTTCTATTGATGGAACCGTAGTTGGCTTCGGTGAAGGCCGCAATAAAAAAGAAGCCAGCCAACATGCTTCTGAAGATTCTCTTAAGAACTGGGAAATCCACTTCCCCAGCTAAACATCCAGCTTTAAACCTGTCTAAATTTGGATTCACTTTATCATCTCTTTGTTGCAGGTGAGCTGATTGGCGCTATATTTCC
>JAOZSM010000035.1:7336-11815 GCA_029939675.1 Fidelibacterota bacterium | reverse complement strand
ACTATCGATATTACTGATGGCCTGTCCCAAAACAGTATCCTGAGTATTGATAAGGACAAATATGGATTCATGTGGTTTGGCACTGAGGACGGTTTGAATCGGTTCGATGGAATTTCCTTTAAAGTTTTCCGCTACGACCCACTGGATCCACATTCTATTAATAGCAATTCTATCATGTCATCACTGATTGACCGGAACGGTGAGCTATGGGTGGGCACCTACGTATCCGGTTTGAATAAATATATCTATGAAACAGAAAGTTTCAGCCAATATCCACATGACCCATTGGACAGCCTCAGTATTGGAGATGGATCCATATATGCTTTGCATGAGGATCAAAAGGGATTTTTCTGGGTCGGAACATCAGGGGCTGGACTATTTCGTCTGGATCCTAAAACGGGTCAATCTACTCCTTTGAAGTCATTGATCACCAATGGTGCAGCACTATCTGATACGGTAGTCTTATCACTATTCGAGGATCATAAGCATCAACTTTGGATCTCAACCATGCACGGCTTGAATGTTCTTGATCTGTTGAGTTACGAGTTGAAATCATATCGGTATTCAGCAGACAATTCCAGCTCACCATTTGATGATCACATCAACACTGTTTATGAGACCTACGATGGACAAAACTACCAGTTGTGGGCTGGGACAAATTGGGGTGGATTTGATCGCTTTGATCCGGTAAATGACCGCTTTATTCATCACGGTTACAAATCAAGAATCAACCCTGATTTCCCTGAAACCAGTGTCCTGTGGATCCTGCAGGAGAGTCAGAACTGTTTGTGGCTCGGTACAGATTCCAAAGGTATTCTGATCATGGATGCTCAAGGACACTTAATGGATCAGATCAACCGGAAGGTCTATGATCAAACAGCCTTACAGGACAATATCATAAACACTCTGTATGATGACGGTGATATCATCTGGGTCGGGACATCTGGTGGTGGTGTCAGTAAGTATGCCCGAAATAGAAAGAAATTTTACAGCTTGACATATGATCCATTAAACCCAGATGGATTGCATGACGATCGCATCCTCCGGATCAAAAAAGATAGCAAGGGTAACTTCTGGATAGCAACCTGGACAGAAGGATTAACCTACTATAACCCAGACTCACAAACCTTTACATTATTTAAACATGATCCAGATAATCCGGGGAGCCTGAGTGACAATAGTATTCAGGATATCCTGGTTGATCGAAATGATAATCTTTGGGTCATTTCTGGCAGCAGTACACTAGATGTCCTGTGGAAAGGAACGACCAAATTCCAACATATCGAAGCCGATTATGATGATCCACATGCGCTTCAGAGTGACTACCTAACCACCTCTTACGAGGATCAGAATGGATACTTATGGTTTGGCAGTTGGGATGAGGGTTTGTTCCGGCTGGATCCAGTTACCATGCAATTCACGACCTACAGAGAACCTGGAATTAATGATATCACTCTGGGAGATATCTCCTTTTACACCATGTTCGAAGATTCCAGAGGGATGCTTTGGATCGGGGCCGAGAACGAAGGCTTGGTCGCCTTTGATCGTGAGCATGAAACACTACAACAATTCATAACTTCTCCAGGTGATCCTCATACCCTGCCTAATGATGATGTAACCTGTTTTTTCGAGTCTAAAGACGGGATTATCTGGATTGGAACCTACGGAGGTGGTTTAACCAGGTTTGACCCCCTGGACTTCACCTTCAAAAGTTTTAGTACCTTTCATGGGCTTCCCAGTTCGGCGATCTATAAGATCTTTGAGGATCAGAACCAGTACCTGTGGATCAGTACCAATAATGGCTTGTCCAGATTTGACAAAAGGCAGGAAACCTTTAAAAATTATGGCATCCCTGATGGTGTTCTGAGTAAAGAATTTAATCCAGCAGGCTGTATGGGGGAAGAGGGCTGGCTGTATTTCGGAGGTGTCAAGGGTATCACGTATTTTGATCCGGAACAAATTGAAGACAACAACCATATCCCACCACTCCAGTTTACAGATTTAACAATTATGAACCATCCGATTCAAATCGGTGAACCTTACAATGACCGGATCGTTTTGGATCGCACTATTACAGATCGACCCTTGATCCACTTGTTTCCTGAGGATCTATTCTTCAGTATTCATTTCGCCAGCCTTGATTACTATTACTCAGCCAATAACGAATATGCCTATCGATTGCAGGGCTTTGATAACGAATGGCGCTTTATTGGAAATCAGCAGGAAGTTACTTTTACCAATCTTCCTCCAGGAACCTATAGCCTTCACGTGAAGAGTAGTAATAACGACGGAGTTTGGAATGAAGAGGGGGCCTCACTCCGAATTATGGTTCATCCTGATTTTTATGAAACATGGTGGTTTATTTCAAGTATTATTTCCCTGGCAATCCTGATAATTTTTGTGATCTATCGCTTGCGGACAAATTTTCTGATTCGACGTGCTGAAGAACTCAAACAACATAATATTGAACTCAATGCCCAGATCGAGTCACGTCGGAAAGCACACCTCCGGGCTAGTGAACGGGCAGATTATTTCAGAGCTGTGGTCTCACAGTCTCCTGTTCCCATGGCCATTCACAACATTGAAGGAAATATTACTCATTTAAATCAAGGATGGGTAGATCTTTGGGGCGCAGACAGTGCTGAGGATATTATTCGAGATTATCAGGTTGATCTAGACCCCCTGGCTCAACAACTTAAGCTGGGGAATAGTTTCCATCAGGCTCTGGCCGGCAATATTCTTGAGCATCCTGAAATCACCTTTACGACCCCTGATGGTCAGACCAGAATGGTGCACATCCTGCTTTATCCTTTGAAGGAAAAAGTCGGAGCAACCAACCAGGTCATGATAACCATGGAAGACATTACTGAGATAGTACGCCATCGTAACCTGCTTGAAAAATCACTTGTAGAAAAAGAGCTGCTCCTGAAGGAAGTCCACCACCGAGTGAAAAACAATCTGCAAGTCATTGCCAGTCTTTTGGGCTTACAAAAAGCCGGGATGGCAGATGACTTGGCAAGCCAAACTTTGGATGAATTTCGCAATCGTATCAATTCCATGGCGCTGGTCCACGATGCCCTCTATCGGTCACCTGAGTTTGATAATATTGATATTGCCAGCTATATCCAGAGCCTTATCAAGGAATTGCAGGTTGCTTTCAAGTTGGACCAGAATCCTGTTCAAATATTAACAGAGATTCCGGAGATCAACCTTTCTGTTGATGTGGCAATACCTTGTGGATTGATCATCAATGAGCTGGTCACAAATGCGCTTAAATATGCTTTCCCTGATCCAAGCCATACTGATAAACAAATCAAAATCATTTTCACCATACTTGAGAATGATATCCTGAGGGTTGAAGTACAGGATAATGGCGTGGGAGTGCAAGGGCCGGTGGTATGGGATTCAGTAAAATCTTTAGGCTTATACCTGGTAAAGATCCTGGGTGAACAACAGCTCATGGGTTCTGTGGAACTGAACAATGAACATGGTGCTCATTTTACTTTCGAGTTTTCACTCTATCCAAATTATGATGACTGAACGAGTCGAAAGTGATTCTCTCGAGAAGCGCAGATCGGTTAAAAATGATCCTCTTGCAGAGGGTTTAATGTGAGTGTACTTCGTGGTGAGAATGTTTGTGGCGAGTAGTGGAAAACGGGGACCGGTCGAAAGTGATTCTCTCGCAGAGTTCGCAGAGGCGCAGAGGGTTTAATTTGGGGTAAAGGACCAGAGGACGGGGCGGTGGTCTGAGACAACTGAGCTGTAATCTCCAAAAAACTGATCCAGTCTTAAGGTTTCAACTGTTGAGCCAATCACCTCGTCAAAAAGAGAGCGACTGATTAGAATATTATCCAAAAAACTGTTCCAACTGGGGTAAGAAGCATTACTTACAGAACGAGTTGCTGCCAGACTGTCAGTGACAAATATAAAACTATCCGGATTTTCCAGAAACGCTTCAAAAGCGTATTGTCCTGAACTATCAGGATCATGGATATCATCATTCCAGTCGCCCACCACCACAAAATTGCTATCACCATAGGTTCTGGCATTTTGCAGATAATCATAAAGCATTTGACTGGCGTTGTGACGCCGTTCCACATCAGTCGGCTCACGTTCGCAACACTTCATATGCAGATCGATAAGGTTGAGGGTTTGTTGTTTCCCCTCCATTTCAAAACCAAAGCTCACCATTAATGGCGGACGACTGGCAAAATTATAATCATCATTCCTAAAAAGACTCGTGGTTTCGAGAGGGAGAAATGAGTCATGTTTATATACAATTGCTAAATGATCACCCCAGGTATCATTTGAAATAATAACTGAATATTTCTCTATGTCATTTACAAGATTTATGAGGGGGGCTTTTTCTTCAATTTCCTGAAGACAGTAAAAGTCTGCATCCAGCGAATCCATGATGAGTTTTATGCGGCTGGTGGTTTCCGTTGTAACATATTCATCCATTTGTTCAATATTCCAGGT
>JAOZSM010000035.1:0-7236 GCA_029939675.1 Fidelibacterota bacterium | reverse complement strand
GCCATGTTTAGTTGCATGAGGACGGGGCGATGATCTGAGATGATCAACTCATAATTTTCCCAATCACCTAACCATTCAGCTACAGGCAACGTTTGAACTGTACTGCCATTCTCAAACTCGTCAAAAAAGCCTTTTCCGATCAGGATGTGATCCAAAAAACTGGGCCAGGTGGGATAGGAAGCTTGCTCGACATCACCGGCAATTTCAGTTGTAGTGAAGTAAAAGTTTTTGGGATCATCGAGAAAAGCACCAAAACTCTGGGTTACTCCAACATCATCCAGTTGATCATTCCAGTCACCCAGTACAATGATATTTTCCTCACCCCACTCCATACCCAGGCTCAGGTACTCATGTAATTCATCCATGGACTTTTTGCGTCGTTCCAATCCATTGCCACAACACTTCAGGTGCAGATTAATGATTGAAAGGGGTTCTACCTGATCACCATTTCGCCAGAGGAAGTCAACACGCAGGGGTGAACGCCCAGCATAATTATAATCTGCCTGTGCAAATGGTTCTACTCGTCCAACAAAAGTCAGGATACTTTTTTTGTAAATGATGGCCTGATCAAAGAAGGAAGACTGACGAGTGACCTGATAATCATAAGCAGGGAGTAGATCCATCATATTGGAAAATTGCAGCAAGCTACCGATCTCCTGGACTGCATAAATATCTGCATTACCCTTCTGCATAATTTCGGCCACGGCCGTAATGGTACTATCATTTGATTTGGGGAACCACTCCATGTTCCAGGTAGCTACTTCAAGGTAAGCATCCTGGTTATAATCTGGGACGTCAAATCCCCACCGGTCCAATTCAGGTGACTGGAACTCAGGCTTTATTTCAGATTCGGTTTTTGAAAAATCACGCTTCACCGGTTGACTTCTGACATGGTCCAGAGCAGTAAGCCGCTTGGACATAGTCGGCTCCGGAGGTACATCATCTGTACTCAAAGTCAATAAAACACCTCTTGAGAATGGTTGCTGGTAGCCAGCTAAGGTTCCGCTTTCACGATGGACATATAGGATAATGTGGCCAATATTACTGGCGCCACCGTAGCCTTGAACAATCATCGTATGAGTTTGGGGATCTTCCCAGGGCGAATTATAACCTGCATTGGTACCTCCTGAGACGATCAGGTCAACGCCCTCAACCAGATGAGCCATTTCCAGGTTGGTGATCACCCGATCCGAAAAATCGCTTTCATCTTCATAGGTATCAACAAATTCAGCAAATTCATCTTCACGTTGATAAGGAACTCCCAGATGAAACAAACCAATAATACAATTCACATCCTGCGCTTTTAGAGATTCGACTTGATCTTTCACAACTGGAATCTCTTTTCCAAAACTGACACCCTGTGTCTGACCGGGTAAGAGTTTGTTAGGCGTATTCGATGTAGTCAAACCAATTATCCCAATTTTAACACCTTGGAGGGTTTTGATCAGATGATCCTGAGGATCGTAACTCGGTGTACTGATATTGGCACTGATTAAGGGAAATTCAGATATTTGATCCAACTCAGCAATATTGTCCATCCCAAACATGAATTCCTGGAGGCCGATAACAGAAGCATCATACTCCATTTCATTCATCCACTCGATCATGGCCCGGCCAGAATCTGCCATTCCCAGGGGTGTGCCTTGAAAAACATTACCACCATCCAGCAACAAAACTTCAGCACCTTCTGCTACGGCTTCTTGGCGAATATCACGGGCATAGGCATACATGGAAGCCCCACCACCAAGATCAGGTGGAAATTCAGGATTCATAAACCAGGCTTTGGAGGGAGCAATCCCACCATGTAGATCATTGGTAAAAAGTACGTGTATTTTCAAATAGTCCGGTGTTTCAAACCGTTGACTATAAGTTGCCGTTTGAGCATCCACCAGCTCTGGCTGCAGCAACATGAGCCCAATAAGCGCTCCTGCCAAACCTAATAAGCTGACCTTTTTCACAGGCTATAACTCACAGTGAAAGAATAAGTGGTGTTGGTTTCACGAATATGCTCCCGATCGTTCGCTGTTAGCCCAACAGGTGTAAACAAATCTTTAAAACTATATTGAATAGAACTAAGCTGCATGGCAACATCAAACTGGAGGGGTCCATTTACCCAGCCAGAGCCAGCACTGAAACGACTTTGAGCCAATTGATGAGCCAGAGGTGATTCTATCCAGGAAAATCCAGCCCGAAAAGGCACCTGCTCAGATATCCAGTGTTCCACTCCTCCGTTGATCGTAAATGTTTCCTGCATGGGATATTCAAAAGAAGTTGATCCATCAGCAAGACTATCGCTATACGAAGTGCTGTATCCGGACCAATCCTGATAGGCAATAGAGATAAAGACTGAGGTTGGCAAAGGATTGGATGGTTTCATCCGTAACCCTGCTTCGAGTTTAGCTGGCATCTTTGAGACCAAGCCAAGCGTATCGGCAGACCAGGCAATCACTGGATAGGCTAACGCTGCATCAAATACAGGAATAGCCCCCTGACGCGTGGATTCCAGGGTATACCCGGTTTGATAGCTGGCACTCACCCGCCAATGCATCCCCAGATCTTTGATAATCCCCAGATTGACCACCACTGGTGTATTATCCAGAGACCAATCCTCGGTTTGCAGAAAGGTTGTCCCGGCTGCCATAGCAGATGTATCAACACTATTCAGGACTGTTACACCAAATTGATTTTCCAGACCGATGCCATGCAGCATCCGTAAACCGACACCGACTGACCATGAGCCAAAAGCTGTTGCAGTACTGACCCCGGTTCCTTGAATAATCCCGGATTGTTCCATATGGTGATAACCAATCAGGGGATCGCGATTTACATTTGGCGGATAAAGGCTACCTCGGATCTCTTCTTTGTAAAAGAAGGCTGGTGTTACAAATGGTGCAGAAGCAAACGATGCACCCAGCTTGCCGGTCCCCCAAGAAACACCCATGGAGTACGCCTGCTGACTCCCTCTTGAAACAACATATACATTATCAGTGACAACATCTCCAAATTGATCAATGGCAGGATAGGATCGATTCTCATTCATGCCCATGGACATTACACTATTCACGATCTGAAGCCCTTTAAATTCGCTCTGATTGGCTGGATTATTAAAGGTATTTCCCGGACCGCTAAACTCAGAAGTATTTGCTCCAGCCAGCGCCAGATCATGGCTATATCCTGAGGATAACTGGTTCATCAGCAAAGTATTAAAGTAACTCTGCCCAATAGCAGAAGAGCTCAGTGTCAGTATGAGTACGAGAACATTAAACAGGGTTGTTTTAAATTTTTTCATATACTTCATCTTTATATCATTCTTTTGATCATTTTTATGCTTAATCATCATGGGCTTCATAGTATTTATCCCAGCTTAAAAGGCATAGTCTAGTTGGAGTCTAAAATCAGCGTTATCACCAAACCAGGTTGAGCTTTTATCCAAAGACCTGGGATCATAAGGCTCCAGGCCATAAGCGTAATTAGAGATGGCTGAACTTTCGTCCCAGGAGAGTTTAGCCCGAATTGCCCAATGGTTTCCAAGTCTTGAAAAAGCTGTCACCCACCAACGAATACTGCCATTCTGGGAATCAAAAACCCGAAAATCCGTATCCTCAAAACTCCAGAAAAAACCTTTATAATAAACAGCTGATCCAATCAGTTTGAACATGGGGGTAAAATTGTGGGTCAGCACAAAACCCAGAGCATTCCCGGGACTGGCTGCCTGTCCCACTGGAGAGGTATTATTGCTGCCTGTAGCCAGGTCTATGGTTAGCCGACGACGGGGATCAAAAAGTGTCGCAGAGTTAACGTAGGTGATCTGTAGTTGGTCATACCCGGAGAGACGCATACGAGCGGTTAAAATAGTCTCCCGGTTTTCGTACCCGGTAGGTGAAAAAATATTAAAACTGCCACGAGCCTGCCATTTCTGTCGAACTCTAAAACGGTAGTTAAATACAGGACGATATTCGGCTGTAGCCACTGTGCGGTAGTAACGCGAACCATCTGCAACCCGGGTCCACGTATCAAAATTGGTGGTTAACACCCAGGCACGATGAATCTGGTAACGACTGCTGACATAGACACCCCGTTCAGCCTGCGGTTGAGCAGCACCCGTGTAGAGGGATGACAATATGGGATCTTTGAGATAGAAATAATCTTCATAAATACTGCTTTTATAGCGCTGGTAATTTGAAAAACTACGCTGATAGGGATTATCAAAACCCAGATCATAATCACGGTATAAGACCATAAAATTAATATTGTCAAACTGCAGATAAGCATTAGCCACCAACGCCTGGGGGTCTTTGGTAACTGAGAGGATCTCGTTATCCTGATCCAGCACGCCCCATTCGACCTGTAAGGCCAGATTGCTGATAACCGTACTGAATTCTAAGCCTTGAACCCGCCGATTTGCTTTGGCTGCACTCCACAGACTTGACTGAGCTGATGATGCATGCATAGCCGCGATCTCTGTATCAGCTCCATTACCCGATGAATTGAGAAATAGTCCCGTATTGGCTTCAGCAATAATCGTCAGGAGTGGATCTGGCCGCAATTCTTTATCATATAGGCTCTCATAAGCAGAAACACCCACAAAGGTACCTGGTGCGAATTCAAACCGGGCATTACCACCATAGGTGACTTCATTGACCACATCCAGGAGTGGATGGGGAAGGACATTATAGAACCCATCATCATCCCGGGGATACAGGGTGATCAGTGAAGTAAAGGATGCTCCATCCGGGTTGAGAACTGCATCACGATCATTCTTGGAAGCAAACCCTAAAAATTTGAACTTGGAAAACAGGGAGCCCTGAATTCCAATTCCACGTTGGGCATATTCCTGAGACCGGGACAGATCGGAGAAAATCCCATGAGCCCGTTTATTCCAGCCATAACCTGAACGACGAGGTGATCGAAAGTCAGTACTTTCAAAAACGACTCCCTGGGAGATGGTGGCTGAGAAATTACCCAACACCAGTCGATCCAGATGAAAAGCGCCAAGATCAAAGTCAGAGAGGGTGAGAACTGCTTTCATTTCGGGTAATTTTACGTTGTCAAGATTCAAAAAGTGCAGCACTGAATCTACTGTGGAATTTCTCCATGTAGCATTGTCCATGTAGCGATTATTCTCACCTAATTGGCGATTATAAGAAAGACCTGCTTTCCAATGTCTGGAATTGCTGATAGAAAATTTGTGTAAAATATCCGGCTGGTAGGCGGCGTTATAGGGAGAGGTGAAATCACCATCTGCAAACAACTGCAGTGTTTCCTGTAGGCTACCCGTTTCCTCATCAGTGGAATTTGTAGAGGGAACCGACTTCATGACCATATTATACCAGATATGCCATTGGCCACTTTCCGGTTCACCATAACTGACAAAATCCCGCAAGTTGCGATAGCCATAATAGGATAGTCCGACGGCATTCCTCAGCCACCGGGCTGATCCAATGGAATCAACTTCGGTGCGCAGTTTGAGAACAGCTGCTGCATCAATCGGACTCACATTCTGCAGAGAGACCAGATCTTCATAAGAAGCGGTATTCACGTTGATGGGCTCGGCCAGGCGTTCCAGCCAAAGTTCGATCAACCCTTCACTGGCTCCCTCAGTTGAAGTCCAGTTCTCTACTTTTCGATATTGATCCTCTAGTCGTGTATTGATCGCTGCGTCAGCATCAGGCTTGAGAATAATAGCTGACTTAAGCATCTGGATGTCATCATTATCCAGCATTTTAACATTCACAAGTTCGTAGATACTTACCAGCGGTCCATGATATTGAACATAATCATAGACAGCCTGCACCTGACCCTCTGAAAGGGGCAGCTCATACATATCAGCCAATGAGGCGTTATTTAAATCAATCTGTTCAGCCAGGGCGGGACTGATGATTGCCAGACTCATGACCAGTAAGGCGATACCGGTCTTGGTCTGAATTATTTTGTTTAGTTGTTTGATCATCTTGATTTCCCTAAAAAGGACTCACAAATGCATAAGCAAGGGAAAATTGATGGGTAACCGGCAACACGGGATGGGTCAGCATGGCATAGTCCAATGCCACCCCCCTGGCCTGAAAAGAAAAACCCGCTCCATAACGATTGGGACCGGATTGAATACCGCTTCTCAAAATAAGCGAAGGATTCAAGGCGTATTCCAACCCAGCGTGAAATTCTGTTGTAAGACCCGGACTACTTACCAGTGAAAAACTGGTAACTACCTGGCGGGTTGGAGCATAGGAAAAACCGGCTTGAATATCCCGGGGTAACATGGATGTGGCTGATCCAGAACCAAGCTGGGGTCGATTCACATTATGCACCACAACTCCCAGCCAGTGTCGTTTAGAAAGGGTGGCCTGGAATCCCAGATCAAAACCTATGGCAGAAGAGTTTCCCAGATCCATTCCGTTTGAGCCATCACCTGCAGTACCTGCTGATTGACCATAATCAACTGACATATAATTAACGGTATAACCCATATTCAGCGTTGAGATACGATCTTCCCGTAAGGTAAATGCATGTGAAAGACCAACAGCTGTTTCGCCGCTTAAGGTTCGATCTTGATAGGAAACAGTCATGGATTCAAAACTCAGGCCCAACTTGCCAAGTCCAGCTGGTAAATTCAAACTGGTGGTCAAAACGTTGTAAGGCAGAAAGCTTTGATTAAAAACCTGTTGGGTTGCGGCCATCACATATCCATTCTCAACTGAATTTAAAGCTGCTGGATTCAATAGCATACTGCTGCCATCTGAGGACAGGGCAATATTACTCCCCATAAGGGCACCCATGGCAGGGGTTTTATAGGGGGCATCGGTGGTTACTTGAGCGAAGGAACAAGTAAGCAGGAATAAGGAATAAGTGAGTAAATAGGTGAATATATTTTTCATTATCTACTCCCGATGACTACGGGAGCCATATCTGTTTTGATTTCACCGGTTGCGCGATTCACTGTTTCAAGATGCATAATGTAGGTTCCCGCTGGCACCAGCTGCGAGGTCTCGTTACGTCCATCCCAGGTTTTGGTCACTTCCAGAGCCAGAGAACGGTAATCCTCAAAAAGGCTGGTGATAAAGTGACCGGAAAGATCGAACACTCTCAGTGTGATTCGTGAATTTGCCGGAAACTTGTATGAATACTCAATGACTTCAGCCAACTGGGGCACAAAGGGGTAGGGAGCAATCAGTAAACGGGTACCGCCATCACTGTCTTCACCTTCTTTGTGGGCTTGTATATCGCTGGCATAACCCAGCA
>JAOZSM010000034.1 GCA_029939675.1 Fidelibacterota bacterium | reverse complement strand
GGTATAAAAAGGTCAAGGTCTATGAAGTGTTTACTGAGGGAGCCAAAGAAGGATTTACAGTTGCTGTACGCATTATTCCTTTTCTGGTAGCAATCCTGGTTGCCATTGGATCATTCCGGGCATCTGGTGCCCTGGATCTGGTCACTGGATTATTATCACCCATCACTTCCCTGGTCGGTATGCCTGGAGAAATCATTCCCATGGCTTTGATGCGACCCTTAAGTGGTAGCGGTGCCATCGGAATCGTTTCTGAGTTGATCACCACCCATGGACCAGATTCTCTCATTGCTCGTATGGCAGCTGTCATGGAAGGTTCAACCGAAACACCTTTCTATATTTTAGCCGTTTATTTTGGATCAGTGGGCGTAACAAAAACACGTCATGCACTCCCCGCGGCTTTGACAGCAGATTTAGCAGGAATAATTGCAGCAGTTGTGGTTACTCAGATGGTGTTTGGGTAATACTAATTGAATTGCTACAGAAAGCTCAGATGATAAATTGTCACAAGTTTTGGTTATGTTTCCCGATGGGACCTGAAGTATTGACCGACAGGTGATCAGCAATAAAGTGAAGCATATCCGTATTAATTATGTAATTGTTTCAAGGGGAGTTTGAGCTTGCTTTGGCAGGCAAAAATTTTTATGATTTCAATCAATTATTTAAGGACTAGACCTTAAACAACGAAAGGTGTATTATGAGAAAAATGTTATCCATTACCTTGACTTTGATCTTCGCCCTCACGGCGTATGCAGCAGAGGCAAACAGGGGTCCAAAGTCTGTCCCGACAACTTTGAACAAAAATTATGAACCAGTTGGAAGAGAAATTCCTGCTGACCTGAGCCAGAGTACTTTTAATCATTCTCTGCGAGAGATCACGGGAGTTCTAGTGGATTCCTCTAAGAATGGTTATGGAATGCTGGTTTCTGAAACCAATCCCATTTCCAGAAATGAAGCCAATACCGATCAGATTTTGATGGGCTATCGCCAATTTGTTGGACTTACAGCTACTTCTGGAGCTATCGGTGGGACATATAGTGATGACGGTGGTGCTTCATTTACCTCATTTTCAAATTTGAATGATGGATTATCAGTGGCTGGTGGACGTTATCCGTCTGCAATTGCAACTGCAAATTATCCCGTTATTCTCTGGAATGAAAGTGGTGGCGGTGGTGGTGGCGACTATGGTGGTCGCGGATTTTACACCTTTGACGAAGGCGGTTACGGTGAGGGAATCTTTTATGATCCTACTGACATTCACAATAACCCTTCTGTTAATGATTCTTGGATTGTTGTACCCTGTTACAATACAGATGCTAGTGGTAATAACTACATGACTGTTGTTATGGCTGATTGGTCAAATGATAAAGATCATTTCATGTTTCATGCCAATGAACAGGCTGCCTGGGAAGGTTCAGAATTCCAATTCTCCAATTCTTTGACCATCCTTAACACGGTTCGCGAGTTCCGTACCGGTGGTTATGTGTCCAATGGAAATATGGATATCAATGATGATGGAATCGGTTACTATGCTGTTTCAGCTTACATCAGAGATGAAGATTCCAGTATGGTAAATAATCATACTTTGTTTGTTAAAAAGACTGAAGACTTTGGTGCTACCTGGAGTGGTTGGTACTGGGAACCGGATGCTCTATTGGATGCTTATTTTGAAGATGTCTTTCCTGATAGTTCCTATGACATGTTCGATTCTAGTGATGTGTCTTACCTGGGAGATGCCCTGGGTGCTAATTGGTCTCCCTTTATCACTTATGATCTTGAAGTGATCTCAGATCCTAATGGCGCTATGCACATTTGGGCTGGTGTTTTACCTTCATGGGGTGAGAGTGTCTATGTTCGCTATTCTGAAGAAAATGGAATTTACCATTTCTCCGTACCAGCAGATGGCTTTTCTGGCGGTGGCGGCCCGGTTACTATGGAAATATCATCCATAGGTTCCATGCAGATGGGTTGGGCTTATGATAATCCAGGTTGGTCAGCAAATGTGATCAGTGGTGCCTATGATAGAACTATTGATGATGCGCTATACATCTCCTATTATACCGTTACCGATACAGGTACAACCAATGATGGAACTTCCTGGGCTGATGCAAATATCGTCGGGTCCTTCTCTCTGGATAATGGTCAGACCTGGTCAACGGTAGAAAACTTGACCAACACTGTTGATGGTGAACTCGATGAAATTGATGGTCACCTTAACCGGGTTGCTGAAAATGGTTCAGTCCAGTTGCTTTACCAGATTCCGGATTTTGATGTAGCCACTATCGATCCTCCTGAGCAGAATGAAGATTATATGCAGCGTCTCTATTTTGTTAATCATGCATTTATCGCAGCTGGAACTGATGATGATCGTGCAGAGATGCCAGGCTATTTTAACTTGAATCAGAACTATCCTAATCCCTTCAACCCTGGTACTCAGATCTCATTTGTATTACCAGAGGCCGGGCATGTGGAATTAACCGTATTTGATATCACTGGTCGTGAACTTGTTTCGCTGTATCAGGGTCAGCTTAATGCCGGTAGCCACGAAGTTAGTTTTGATGGTTCAGCTCATGCCAGTGGTACCTATTTCTACCGCTTGGAGATGAATGGACATCAGGCTGTTAAAAAAATGTTGTTAGTAAAATAATAAAGAAGCAATCAAAAAGAGGTCATCTGAATCTTTTAAAGCAATGGCGGGAGTTTACTCTCTTTCCTTTTTAAAGATCAAAGATGAGGTCAATCTTCAGTTGACCTCTTTTTGTTTTCCAGAGATTCGCTACTCGCGAGAGACTTTGGCTCGAACAGGTTTGTGTGCAGGGAGATTACATGAATAAGCTATATTTGAAAATTGCGTTGATCGTACTAAGTGTGAGCTTGGGTTGGTCTGCTACAGTGGGAACGGTCTCGGGACGGGTTATCGATGCCACTTCTGGAACACCGCTGCCTGGCGTAAATGTGATGATTCCTGAGCTTCAGTTGGGGACAGCCACAGACTTTGAGGGTGATTATTACATCCAGAATGTTCCCGTTGGTATTCATGTTCTGCAAGTAGGTATGATTGGCTATGCCCGAGTGACCATTACGGATGTTCGAGTGATTATGGATCAGTCAACCAAAGTGAACATATCTCTGGATGAAGAAATAATTGAAGGACAGGAAATTACAGTAACTGCCGAACGCCCCCTGGTAGAGAAGGATGTTACTGTTAAAAAAATGGTCCGAACTGCTGAGGAAATTAAAAATTTACCAGCTCGTGATCTAACTGAGATGTTAACCCTGCAATCTGGAATCATCCAGATCAAGAGTTCCGAATATGGAATCCCTGGTTTTGAAGACCGGGGTATTGAAGAGATTCACGTTCGCGGTGGTCGATCTGGAGAGATTGGTTACACCATCGATGGTATGTATATTGAGAATCCCATCTACGGTGGTATTGGTAAAGGTACCCGGCTGAATACCCATGCTGTCCAGGAATTTATCGTACAAACCGGTGTTTTCAGTGCTGAATATGGTGATGCCATGTCCAGTATTGTAAATAATATTACCTTGGCCGGTGGTGAAAAATATGCTGGTACGTTCGAGTGGCAGACCAGTAATCTAGGTGCCTTGAGTTCTAAGCAGGACCAGTTACGCGATTACAATAAATTTGCCGGTTCTCTTTCCGGGCCTCTGATCCCTGGGTTAAAGCGGATCACTTTTCATGTATCTGCTGATTACACTACCAGTGCCTACCGGGTTATGAAATTCGATGATGAAGTCTATCTGGCAAATGATCCCGGGAACCTGGTCAATGCTGAGAATAAGGTGCACTGGCTTGATCGGGAAGCTGGTTGGAGGGCGTTTGGTTACGATCATACCTTTGATATCTTCACCAAACTCCATTGGAAAATGGATGCCTATAAACAGCTAAACTTCACCCACTGGTATGTTAATTCCGAGTTCAAAACTTATGGTCGCTGGAACCAATTCTATGAAGATGGAAAGAATGTGAACAATAAATGGTCACAACGGTTTCATCTTGAGTTCCGACATCAGCTAAATGAACAAACCTACTACACTTTAAGTGCTTCTCGTTTTACTCAGCAAATGGAAATCAACGTTGAGAATGGTGATATGGATGGCGATGGCTATCCCGATTGGGTTGAGTATAAGATCGGAACCGAAGCACGGGGCTATCATCAGGGTGTAGAGTATCATGGTGAGTGCGATATCCCTTATGAAAGTGGCCAAAAGTTTGTTCCTGGTGCCACCGTCGAAAACGAGAGCAACGAATCCAAATATTTAGAAGCCTGGGGACCAGGCTGTTTGCGTGTTCAAGTCGATTATTACGAACGGACTGGAGATGGTGCCCAATACGATTATCCCTATGATGTCGTGGTTCAACAAGGTGATTGGATCGAGATCAGACCCTGGCATAAAGTCAGAATCAAGAATCGCTTTAATGATGTTGTCTATGCTGCTGATGGTGAAACTGTACTTTCCAGTAGACTCTTCTCCAACGGAAATTTGATCAATCCTCTGGATTCACTGGAGTATCGGGATGAAAAAGGTACGCGAAAGATGTGGCACTTTGGTGATCCCATGGAAGATTATCTGGCAGAAGGCCAGTACGCTGCCTGGCAATACATGCTCTATCCTGATTCTACCTACGAGCTTTATTCAAGTCCTCCCGGGACCATGAGTCTGGAAGACATTTCAGCTATGCGGGATTCGCTGTATTATATCTTTTACTATGAATATGGCTCTGGCGGATCAGATCGCTACCGTCACTGGACCAAGAGTGTTACAGATGAGGTAAAATTTGATTTGACAACCAGAGTTACCAAGCACCACCAGCTCCGGGGTGGGGTGGACCTGAAACGCCATCTGATCACTTTTGATGAGACGCAGTTACCCTGGCTGGATACACCCTATGGTGAGACCTATGGACTGCCGGGTGAGATTGAACGAGATGGTTGGTTTGATGAGTTCCTGTATGGAACAGGTGAAAAATCTCCTGTGGAGATTGGGGCCTATATGCTGGATAAAATTGAATATCCCTGGATGACTATCAATGCAGGTATCCGTTTTGACGTTCAGAATTCCCTGGATAGTTCCTGGATGGATCCCAGAAGCAGTACATCTGGTTCAGTCCCCAGTGAGTGGAAGGTACTTTGGTCACCAAGAATTGGTATTAGCCACGTTATCACTGACAAAGCCACCTTTACTTTTGGTTATGGTCGTTACTTTCAGAACCTGACCTACCGCAATATTTATTTGAATGATGCCAATGACCTGACTACAGCTTTGCCCATCCTGGGGAATAGCCACGCTCAGGCTCAGAGCGTTACCTCCTATGAGTTTGGACTCAACTGGGAGTTTGTTGATTACTGGCGCATGGGAATGGTTGGCTGGTCAAAAGATTACTCTGATCTGGCTTCTACTGAACGAGTTCAGGCTTTTCCTTACAGCTATGCAGTAGTCGTGAATTATGATTATGGATCAGCGCGCGGGTTGGATCTTTCCCTGACCAAACGGGGCGGCAGCGCCTGGTCTACGGTGATTCAGTATACCTTATCCAGAGCCACAGCAAATCGTGCTGATGCCTGGCAGGGTTATCGATCGTCTGATACACCTGAATCCATGCCGAAGAAGGAAGTGCTCATGTCCTATGATCGTACTCATAACATGACAGTCACCGGCGGCTATACATTCAACAAGAAGAATAGTCCTCAGATTTATGGGTATTATCCACTTAATAATGCCACCATGCACTTGACCATGGTTGCTATCAGTGGTTCACCATACACCCCCTTTGATATTAACCTGAACCGCTCTGGAGCCACAAACTCTGAACGGATGCCCTGGTATATTGAAACCAACCTGGCAGCTCGTAGACGTTTTGATTTTGCCGGTGCCCAATGGACTGCAGGACTGATTGTACGTAACATATTCAATCGGGAAAATATCCTGGATATTTATGAAGAAACCGGGAGTCCAACTGATCCGGGACGACGTGCAACCACTGCTATAGAAAATGGCACATCGTCGCTGACCAGCTATGACCGGCCCTATTATTTCTCAGATCCACGTAAGATCGATCTTACGTTACAGCTTTCGTTTTAGGTGATACTATGAAAAAGATAAACATACTGCTATTGATCATCATCATTCTGATACCTGCAAGTATTATGCAGGCTGCAGAACCCTTGCCGTATAAGCAAAAGAGCATGTCAAAAACGGCAGCCTTTGACCCTATCCTTAATCGTGCCCGTGGATATATGAGTAAAGGTGAATTGCAATTTGCTACTCATAACTATGGAAGCTTTATTGAGTTTGAGGATTACTCTTCACCTTCTGGTTTATATAAAGGCTTCCAGTATATCTCTGATGTATCCTTTATTCTGGGTGTTCCCGGAAAATTACCGGATGGCAGTATAGCTCCCTGGGCCATGCGACCCATGTATTCTGGTGAGTATTTTGAAGAAGATAGTCTGGTATATTGGGGTTCGACCGTTACTGAATCCTGGTTTGATCGGGTTCAGGATAAAAAACAGGTAGACTGGGAATCTGTTGAGGGACATTTTGGTTCTCTGCATTCAGGGGATGTTCTTGCTGGAGAAATTTATGGTGGATTATACACTGATACAGGTGATCCATACCCTCTGTTAGCCTCCAGTGATATTCCTGATACCTGGCCCATGACGATTAATGATGATGGTTTTGAGGAAAGAACCTGGCCCGGAGACTGGGCAGTAGTGACTGATCCCAGTTCAGCTCAATTTGGACAGGAAGTTTTCGGTCGTCACATTGGCGATCAGGATATTTACATGGAGTTTGATGATCGTCTGGCTCAGCGGGATGAAGATCGCACCCAGGGTTATCCTCTGGGAATGCACGTTACCGTCAATGCCCACTCCTATGGTCGCTCCTATGCTGAGGATATTGCCTTCTTCACAGTTGAAGTTGTAAACGAATCCTTCAAGGGTTTTCCCCTGGATCTCAACGGCGACGGTGTGCCGAATAAGGTCTGGTTGCCTATCACGCATGCTGATGGAAGCATCACAAGTGAATTACAGTCGGTGAACTTTGTTGCTCCCCAGGGTGATCTGGGAGATGGCAGCCATTATGGTTATGACTATCAGGAAGTCTTCGGTGGTTTTTATTTCGATGTAGATTCCTACTCTCGCATGGAAAATGGCAGTTACGCCGGTCGTAGTAATGATGATGATATGATGGCCTTTGACGAAAACTATGATATGGCATTTATCTGGGATTGGGATGATGATAGTAATGGAGAAGAAAATCTAGCTTATTCTGCGTTAAAACTTTTAGATACACCAAAAGCCTCCCGCGACCTGGATATGGATGGTGATGGAACCATCGATATTCAAGCTGGTGCATCATTAGGACTCACCGATTGGCATTGGTTTGACTGGTATGTACGACCAGGTGTTGAAGGTGATGAAAATGCAGGCGGTAGCTGTAGTGGGGGTGGTTATGCCGGCTCAGGTGGCTGTCCTGGCGCCGTGGATAAAGAAAACATTATGTATGCCCTTATGGCTGGCGATACTGCCTACGTGGGAAGCGGTGGTCGTAATTTCACCGGTTGGGATTGGAGAGGAATACCAGAAGGTGATTCCAATCCGCTAAGTGCCCTTTATGATGATTGGTATTTTCATCCTGCCACTGGCGGGGTTTTAAATCCCCATTTTGACTCAGTAGCCGGTTTGCTGGAAAAATATGAAGATGGTCTGGATTGTGTATTTATTATGTCCGCTGGCCCCTTTGATCTGGCTGTAGGTGATACGACCTATTTTTCATTTGCCGTTATTATGGGTGACCCACCGGATGATACCAAAACCTCTGACACGCCTCCAGACCTGGCAAAAAATGCTGAAATGGCTCAGATCATGTACGACCTGAAATACCAGGGCTTTTCACCGCCGGATGCGCCAACCGTCTCTGCAGTTGGCAGTGATGAAATGATTACCCTGTACTGGGACTCAAAAGCTGAGTATTCAGTGGATATTGTCACCGGCGTTGAAGATTTTCAGGGCTATAAGATCTATAAATCCACGGATGGCGGTATCACCTGGGGTGATCCTGCCGAGGATGTCGTTTATGACAATGATGGCCAGGCTGTTGGCTGGAAACCAATTGCTCAGTTTGATCATACGGAAGAGTATGATGAAAAAAAGTATGGCAAAGATTACAGCGGAAATGATCCCGTTGCCCCTTGGTTCAAGCTGGGGGCAGGTTCAGGGCTTGATCACCGTTATGTGGATACAGATGTCGTTAATGGTGTAACTTACTCCTACGCAGTGGTCGCTTACGATATTGGAATAGATTCTCTGGATAATTACACCAGTCATAATGGCGATTGGAAGTTCAGTCTGGAATACCTGGAAAATTTCAAGGGAAATTCTCCATTATTGCCCCAATTCGTATCCGTTACACCAGATGCCAAGCCGGCAAATGCCCCGGATGCCAGTCGACCGGAGGGGGCTGCCTGGAATCAAGGGAATGGCATCTTTGAAGTGCTACCCAGCGATGTAAATGCGCTGCGCGATGCCTCCGGTATCTATAAAATTGTAGTCGATGCTGATTCTACCTGGAAAGGGATCGCTCTGGGTCAATACCCAACGGACCCTGCCACCATTGATAATCCTTCTACTATCCAAAATTCCAGGTACTCCATCTATAATATGGACAGTGGTGATACGATCATTGGCTGGGTTTTAAAGGAAGATGGAGCGATCGACTCCCTGGCTACCAGATTGGCTGGTCGTGAACCAGTAGTTTTTACGGATGGTGTGATTTTTGGAAGACCTTGGGCGGGCTTTATCATTTTCTCAGAGAATTTTCAGGAATCAGAATTTGATACGATCAATTGGATCAATCATAGTCCTGCAACCTCCCCTACTTGGGATTGGAAAGTTAAAACTGGATCTCAAACAGGCACACGATATCGATATGATTGTGACTATGAGTTTATTTGGGGCGTTCCGGATACAGCTCTGAATAGTAATCGTATAATGCCCTTTACCATAAATAATATTACGACAGGTGAAGAAGTGAATTTTTATGCGACCTGGCAGACATCAACAGTTGGCTTGCCGATTTATGATGAGTTTCCAGATTTTAGAAACCGAATGAACATTAAGTTAAAAGAAGATAATGTTCCAGGGTTTAATCCGGCGAGTTCAGTCACCACTTGGGAATTGAAAGTGACCTGGACACCTGATACATTGGGGTCAAATATCCACTATCATTATCCGGATATTGATACCATGCGGTTGAGTACCAAAAAGCCATTTCGTAAAGGGGATGAGTTTTATTTCGATGCTTCCAGTATTACACTCATGGAGGAAGTCACCGAAGATCACCTCGAAGAAATCAAGGTGGTTCCGAATCCTTACATTGTGTCTGCAGACTGGGAAACTGATATCAACCACAAGAGCATTCACTTCACCCGTCTACCGGATGAATGCGTGATTCGAATATTTACCATTACCGGTGAGTTGGTCTATACCCTGCTGCACAACGATATATTCTCAGGTCAGGCAGAGTGGAATTTGCGATCTATGAATCGCCAGGAGGTGGCTCCCGGGCTGTACATCTTTGTCGTTGAAACCCCTAACTTTGAAACCTATACCGGCAAATTTGCCGTGATTCGATAGGAGCGTAGCATGAATACAATAAAAATGAATTACGCTCAGTCAAGTTTACGATCATCAGTTGGAGCAACTCGTTTGGTCGGGTTTGTTCTGATCATGTTGTTGATACCCCCAATGATATTTGCTCAGTCTGACCGCCAGGATTCACTGAACGTTGTTCTGCCTGGTGAGGACTTTAGCAAGGTTGCCACATCCATTGGTCAATTCCTGAAATTGGAATATGGTGCCGCTGGATCAGCTGTTGGTGGGGCATACACTGCCCTGGCTCATGGCGCAGGGGCAATGTCCTGGAATCCGGCTGGAATTGCTTTCTCAAATGGTCCTGATCTATATGTGAGCAGCACCAAACTGTATGCTGGAATTACCAGTAACTATCTGGGATTGACGCTACCGTTGGGAGGCGGGAATACGCTGGGTATCATAGCCCAATACATGAACTCCGGTGATATGGAAGTGACCACGCTCGATTTCCCCAATGGAACTGGCGAAAATTTCCAGGTTTCCGGACTCGCACTGGGCCTGGCTTTTACCAGGATGCTCACAGATCGTCTTGCAATTGGCGTCACCGGTAAGCTCATACGTGAAACCATTTACCGTGAGACTGCCAGCACCTTTGCTTTCGATGTAGGCTCAAATTTTGATCTGGGCATTTACGGTATGGTACTGGGAATGTCCATTCAAAACTTCGGACTGGGAGCCCGTTATGATGGACCGGACCTTAACCAGATCGTTGATATTAATGATGATATCCAGGGAAATCCGGAGTTAACCTCCCGTTTATTGACTGAAGAATGGCCCTTACCCATTGTTTTCAGGGCCGGGATTCGCTCCGATGTTATCGGTGGAAAGAGTCCCTGGTTTCCTTCACCAGTTCACCGTTTAAGTTTGCTGGCCGATGCCAATGACCCTTTCGATGCTGTATTGCGCGGTGCCTTGGGCTTTGAGTATGGCTGGAATGATATATTCTTCGTCCGTGGAGGATATAAACTCAAATATGAGTGGAATATCAATTACGATATTTATACGACACAGTACAATAACGAATATGATCTTGGTGAAACCTACTTTGATCAAAATGGTAATGGCGTTCGGGATGAAAACGAAAGCTATACCGATGGCCTTCGGGTAAAATCAGATGAAGTCAATATCGGCAGTTGGGATAGCTACTATGGCTCCGATAAATACGCCCTGCGTCGTTTCTCAATTGGCATGGGGTTGAAATATAATTTGTATGGTACTAAATTGTTATTTGACTATTCCTACTCTAATTATGGTATTATAGGGATGGTCCAACAAGTATCTCTGGGCTTTGGCTTTTAGTCAATTCAGGTAACTGCCAGGCATCAAGACATGGTGTCGTGGCAAATATAAATCGCTGAGAATGCAAGAGGAATCGCTGGACGTAATTCAGGTCAAACTCCCCTTGCAAAAACAGCTGAGTAACACTAAGATTATGATAAACAGAAGCATAAGGAAGAAAAAGATGAAAATGAGGAACTGGGTACTTAGAGTTTTATCAGTAACACTTATTGCCAGTTTTGCTTTGGCAACTTCGCAGGAAAACCTGCGCGTTAATTCGATTGAAGTAAATGTGACTGGCATTAACAGTTCGGAGAGCAGCAGTATTTCCATAACAGAAACCGGGATGACCCGGGACCTGCGTAATGGTAATTATGCCCTGGCCTGTCAAACAGAAGACGGTACATATTTAAGAGATATGCTCAACTATATTTATACACCTGTTATTGATTTACCTACCGGTACCACAGTATTCTTTGATTTTATGGTCCGAGGCAGTTTCTCAGATCCTAATGAATTTCCTGATGTAGATTATTGGGGTTGTGAGGTTTCTCCTGATGCCGGTGATACCTGGTATGCCATTTCAAATCCATATGGAGACCCCGACGGAATGAACTATGTTTATTCAGATGCTCCCGCAGACTGGAGCAGCTTTGTAACCAGTTACACTGTTGATGGCTATATCGATGATTACGCCGGAAATTCAGTTCAGTTCCGCTGGTCATTCGAGACTGATGGTGATACGCCCATGGGTGAAGGACTTTTCCTGGATGATGTCATTGTACTGGTTGACGGTGCCTCAGTATTCTTTGCTGATTTTGAAGATGGAGATATATCTGATTGGGTATCAATTGATGCTACTGCTACACCACCCATGTGGCATCAGACCACAACTGGTGCTTTTGCTGGTCAATCCTGGGCCATGAATGACCCGGAAATCGGCACAGCAGGCGGTTATTTGGATCATTGGTATCAAACTCTTGATTCGCCACCAGTTACCCTGCCTGCAGGCCAGACAAATACCATTACCTTTCAGCAGAACCGTAATGTCGAAACGCTTGGATCTTCCGGTGACTACAATGGTTGGGATGGTACAAATGTACGTATTTCCACCAATGGTGGCGAGAGTTGGGAAGTTCTGACTGATGCTACTCCAGCTTATAATTCCACATCCATGTATAGTTTTGGATCTGAGTTTAATGAAGGTCCCGGTGTTCCCGGATGGGGTGGAGCTTCCGGTGGTTGGGAAGCAGTCAGTATTACCATTCCTTCCATGTATGATGGTGCCACAGTAAAGATTCGCTTTGCCTTTGCCTCTGATCCCGAATACAACACAACTGACCAAATGGATATGTTTGGCTGGCTGATTGACGATATTGATATCGCTGGTGTTGTGACCAACGACGGTGAAACCAATGAAGGTTGGGTAGCTGAATCTCAGGTTCCCATTGCTGGTGACCTCTGGCATCTGGCATTTGTTGGTGCCCTCCCAGTACCCATTGACCTGGCAGCTGTTGCCACTGATTCTGAAGTCAATCTGAGCTGGTCTGCACCAGTCTCTGGTGAAACGACTGAGATCATGTATGACAATAGTGCTGCCTGGAGATATTTTTTGAATGATACCCAGCCATATGGTGTCATGTTTGAGGCCGCTGTGGATAATAGTTATCTCGGTCGGGCCAAATTCCTTATGACCACCACGGGAGGAGCCTTTTCCGGTACCATCGATGCCTTTGTGTACTCAGTTGGAACTGATAACCTGCCAAATGAATTACTATATACCAGAGCAGCAGTTGAAGTGGCTCCTGGTTCAGCTACCAGCATCGATCTAAGTGGCACTGGCCTGGTCTTTAACGCTGGTGAGAAATTTGCCCTTTGCGTAGGTAACTTCGCTGCTGGTGATCAAGGCTTGCTAGCCGATTCTCTATCCACCGAAAATCCTGCCAGCGGCAACTCTGTAGTTATGAGTGGCGGAGTCTGGTATCCTATTACAGATGCCTACACTGATATTGCTAATCTTGCCATTCGGGCCGAGATTATTGTTCCTGATCCAGACTTTGCTCCTGAATCATACAATGTCTATCGTCGCCTGGCCACCGGTAGTTTTGATAATGCGCTTGTGTCAGCCCTGGATGCTGTCATCTACCAGGATGTTGATGTGGTGAATGGTTCAACTTATTTTTATGCTGTTTCAGCAAACTACACCAATGGTGAGAGCTCTTATTCTGAAGAAGTAATCGCCGCGCCGGAATCACAAACTACCTATTCTATGGCTCATGATGATGGTACTTCTGAAACTGGCTTTAATGTGTTGTCAGGAAATTATCAAGCCGTCAAATTTACTCCAGATGGTTACCCAACCCTGATCAAGCGCATCAAAGTGTATGTCCATAATACACCTGTTGGTTCTGCTAGTGCCATTGCTTATATCTGGGACGATGATGGTGAAGATGGCAAACCTTTAGGCGAATATGCTAGAACCGGTTGGACTGGTCTGGTACATGGTTGGAATGTCAAGGATCTTGTGGCTGACTCTATCTGGATTACCTCAGGATCATTCTATGTTGGTTTGAAAGAGGTTAACTCCACTCCATCACTGGGGGCTGATACAGACGGTGGCTATAATGGAATGTCCTTTTATAATGCTGGCGAAGGTTGGGATAATATCTCCAATCTCGGTCTGGATTATAACCTCATGTTCAGGACAGATGTTGATAGTGCCTTTGTTGTTGTGGGTATTGATGAAGTTCCTGCTGCAGGTCTGCCTACTCAGTTTGATCTGGCCCAGAACTATCCCAATCCCTTCAATCCTTCCACAGTGATTAATTATGCGCTTCCAGTAGCAGCTAATGTTGAACTAAGAATCTTTGACCTTACTGGTCGCCAGATTGATGTTATTGTTCAGGAAAATCAAGCAGCTGGTTATTATACAGTTGAACTTGATGCTTCTCATATGAATTCAGGTATTTATATCTATTCATTGAATACTGGCAAGACGCATCTGACCCGGAAGATGATACTGCTTAAATAGATTAGGATAAATTAGGTTTGACGAGCTGGAAGTAGATAATCGTCTGCTTCCAGCTCGTTTCGTTAGGGGGGTGTGAGGATAAAATGAAAAAAATTATACTGTTACTTAGTCTCTTTGCCATGTCGTCGTTAGCGATTGCTGTGGAACCAGAGGGCGCTGTTTACTATGGCGACCGGATGCTGATATGTTTGCAGCCTGATGTCGCAATTCAAACCATAGGCCATAGAAATAATAATCCAGTTACTGGCTTGGAGAGTCTCGACCAGCTGTTGGAATTACGCGAGATCACCAGCATGGAAAGATTTTTGCCTTCTGCCACTCCTGATGATATGGATGAAGATATCATACTCTCAAATATCTATCGCTTACAATTTGATCGAACTCGCTCAGATGTTAACCAGCTCATCGCTGACTTTGCAAAAGATACTCATATTCTCTATGCCGAAGCCGAAGTGATCAACCGGGTCCTCTATACACCCAATGATTCGCGTTTTGGTAATCAGTGGTACATGAATAAAATTGATGCGAATGAAGCCTGGGACCTCTGGGATATTGTTGGTGGAGATATTCCTGGTGATATCGGTATTGTTTTGGCCAGTGTTGACTCAGGTGTTCAATACACTCATCCTGATCTTTGGCGACGTTCCTGGATTAATCAAGCCGAGATTCCCGTCGATATCTTTGATGCCGTTGATACAAATGATGATCTCTACGTATCTGCTGAAGAAGTTGTGGCCTACATTGAAGATTATGACTCAAACGGTTCAATAAATTTGCAGGATGCTCTGCATGCTAGTTCACCATTTATGAATGGTGTTGATGATGATAACTGGGATAACAATGCCGGAACCTTTATTGATGATCTGGTAGGCTGGGATATTTCAGGTACAACCAGTGGCAATGACCCGGATAATGATCCCATGGGTGCCATGTCTGGTGCAGATTTAAGCACACGCATGCATGGAACTCACGTAGCTGGTCTACTCTGTGCCCAAACGGACAATTCGACTGGGATTGCCAGTGTTATTTTTAATGGTTCACTCATGTCGGTAAAGGGTCTGTACGATCAGGACTCACAAGGATTTATCTCAGGAGGTCTTTCTGGTGCCCTTTATGCGGCACAGGCTGGAGCAGATATTATCAATATGTCCTGGGGTGGAGTAGGGTATAGTGGCTCAAGTCAGGCAACTTACAACCTGATCTACAATACCTATGGCGCTCTTCTGGTTGCTGCAGCTGGAAATGGTAATGATAATGGAACCCCATCCTCAACACCTCACTATCCTTCCGGATATGCTAACGTAGTTTCAGTAACTGCTCTTGGATCATCGGATAACTTCTCATGGGCCAATTATGGAGATGGTGAAGGGAATGATCAATTCTCAGGAGTTAGCCTCAGTGCACCTGGTGAGAATATGCATAGTACAGTATATACGAATGCTGGCTACTACTCCTCCTGGAATGGTACCTCAATGGCCTCACCCCTGGTTGCATCCTGTTTCGGTCTGCTGAAATCTGCCAACCCTGACCAGGACAATGATTGGCTGGTTGATAATATCCTGAGCACTACAGATCCAATCGATGAAATTAACCCCAATTATGCTGGTCAATTGGGAACGGGTCGTATTAATATCCACAGTGCTCTGGCACATAGCATTTTCCCGCTGTTAAATTACAATTCCCATAGTTTGCAAATGGTTAATGATAACGGTGATGGTCAACTCTCCCCAGGTGAGGAAGCTCTCATGCGGGTCAACCTGTACAATGAACCAGGTTGGGTAGACGCAGCCGATGTAACAGCAGTGCTCCGTTCGAATTCACCCTATGTAACCATAACCGATAGTACCGCTGTATATGGTGATATATTTAACGGAAATACAGGTGTCAACATTTTGGATCGCTATCAGTTTTCCATTGCAGCGGATGCACCTTCTGGTCTGTTTCCCTTTACTCTGGTCGTTACGGCCAATGCCTCTACGGATCACATCTACATCAGTATGCTCGATTTTAGCGTGGAAGCCAGCATCTGGCAGACGAATTTCCCCATTGCCTCTGGTGTCATCAAAGGGGGTAATGCTGTTGTTGATCTGGATGGTGACGGCAGTATGGAGATCATCTTTGGTGCTGAAGATAGTCTGGTGCATGTGATTCAAGCCGATGGCAGTGAGCTACCTGGTTTCCCCCTTCTGTTAGGGCATAAAATTGAGGCAACACCTGCAGTTGGAGATGTTGATAATGATGGTGATCTTGAAATTGTGATTGGCTCCAAGGACTACAATCTTTACGTGATCCAACACGATGGCAGCTCAGAAATTGTTTATACTTCAACCCGCTACATTTTTGCAGCAGCTACCCTCTATGATTTAGATGGTGATGGTGATCTGGAGATCATCGCTCCCTGTTACAACAATGATCTAGCTGTTGTTCATCATGATGGAACTCCTTTCGGTAGCTTCCCCATCATGATGGAGGATCACATGACAGTTGCAGCAGCAGTGGGTGATGTCAATGCAGATGGTAATCTCAACATTGTCGTTGGTACCTGGAATGCAGATGTTCATGTTCTGAATCTGGATGGTACGGAAGCGCCAGGTTTCCCCATAGTCCTCACTGAAAAGGTGAAGTCTGCTCCAGTGCTGGCAAACCTTGATGACAGCGTAGATGGTAGCCTGGAGATTCTTTTTGGCTGTGATGATAATAACTTGCACGCTTACGGCTCAGATGGTGCTGAATTATGGACTTTCGCAACGCTTGGACAGAATATCCAATCTGACCCTGCTGTGTGTGATATGGATGGAGATGGGGATCTGGAGATTGCTTTCGGCGGTTTGGATCGCCGGATCTATGTCCTTGATCATACTGGAGCCATTCTGGACGGTTGGCCTGTGACTACGGCAGGTATTGTGTATAGTTCACCCGCTATTGCAGATATTGATGGCGATGGAGAAGGAGAGCTGTTTGTGGGCTCAAATGATTTCTTTGTTTATGGCTTGAATCTGGATGGCAGCAGTGTGAGTGGTTTTCCAACGGAGAGCTCTAATAAGGTCCAGGGGTCTCCCTCTATTGTGGACTTTGATGGAGACAACGATGTGGAGGTTGTCATCGGTACAGACGACTATCTGGCCGTTCTTGATCTACCTGGTTCAGGAGAGCTGGGTGGTTATTGGCCGACTCATCGAGGCAATTTGCACCGTACAGGTGCTTTACCGACTTTGGTTTCCACTCAAGGGGAAGATAACCTGCCTACTCAATTCAGCTTGCAGGCGAATTATCCTAATCCCTTTAATCCCTCGACCCAGATCAGCTTTGATATTCCAGAAGCCGGGTTTGTTAACCTGCAGATTTTGGATATCCGGGGAAGGGTATTGGCTAGTCTTGTTTCCAGGCACCTAACGCCTTCCAGCTATACTGTGACCTGGAATGGTCAGTTAGCTGGAAAACCAGTTAGCGCTGGAATCTATCTATATCGTCTTTCCACTGCGAATGGGAATCTGATCAGGAAGATGACCTTGCTTAAATAGAGTTTCACACATAAATCAGATATATGAAGCCTCCGGTCTCCGGGGGCTTCTTAGTTTTGTAAAACTAAGTCTATCATTCCAAGCTCACAAACTGAGCACATCTATTACATTGAGCCTAAACTCCGTCGAGGCGCAAGGAGTATGAAGCCGCTTTTCAGGGTTTCAGATAGGTAGATTATTGGGAATTTGCCGGGCTGATGGTTTTCGCCTGGCACATGGCTTGTTTTAATATTGATTTGGGTTTTATATATTGAATTTAATTTCTATGATTAAAGCAATAGGATGCAGGCTGGGCTGGGTCTACATGTGCTGTATAGGCCGTCTAATTAAAATATCAAGGGTGTCATCAGCTTGGGGTGGGACATAATGAATATCAGCCTAACACATTGTATGTAAAGTCCTTAGGGCGATCCATGGAAGGGATAAGGTGGGCAGGGATGGGTCTGCTTAACTAGATAATTGAACTATTTTGTTATATTTGTTAAATAGTTGTTGTGAAGAGGTAGTCAGCAGATTATTATCGCGCCGCTTTATGACAGGAGAGACGTATTGAATGGCAAATCAACGCAAAACTTTTTTGATAAAGTTGATTTTTAGTGTTGCGGAGGCATAGGTACGAAAGTATATTTGCGAGCTTTCGAAATTAGAGAGCGGAGAACGCAAATACTTCTCCTTGATTTTTGAAAAATGGGTATGCACGGTCTAGGTCAATATGAGGTATCTCATTTGACGATACCGACAATTACAATGAGTTAAATAAGTAAATTGAATAGAGTCATAAACAAACTACAATGGAGAGTTTGATCCTGGCTCAGGACGAACGCTGGCGGCGTGCTTAACACATGCAAGTCTAAGGAGAACGGATTCTTCGGAATCCTATTAAACTGGCGAACGGGTGAGTA
>JAOZSM010000217.1 GCA_029939675.1 Fidelibacterota bacterium | reverse complement strand
GGTCTACTTAAACTCTTTATTGTCAGACTAAACCAAAACAATAAACTACGGCTACGGCAAATGAGAACTTGTGCGACACTAAACCATTTTAAATTTCAAGTAAATGAGACGGCCAAATGTAACATTTTATTGATCAAATCCTACTTCATGATACATTCTGTCTCTTATTGATGTGATATAGATCGAATTTAGCGCTTTTTAACCGGACCAAATTTTCTATTGGCGGTCACGCCCCGCATCCTGATAATATCCTTCCTACTTAACGGTTTTGGATGCCATTGCCCACTGAGAGAGTGGCAACACCTGAGCATACTACTTTTTTTGCGTAGGCCACATAGATCCCGGCACCCGCCGGCAATATTCGGAGTAGGCAATTGGATAGGCCTGGTTCAATTGTCGCTCCTCTTCGGGTATCAGTTTCCTGATAAGCAGGAGCATAATTATGAACATCAGAGTCATGAGGATTGATGTGAGGATCAGTACTAGCCCAAAAAGCACCAGCAATGCTGATAGATACATGGGGTGCCTGATACGCTTATAGGGTCCATGCAGAGTTAGATAATCAGTCTGATGGGGCTTGACCCCAGCGAGTCGAAAACTACGTCGTAAGGAAAGACGACTCCAAAATAATAGCACGCTGCCTATTAGAAAAATAATAGCGCCAATAATTTCTAATCCAATCTGGATGGGAGCTGAGGGTAGGGTAATGCAGATAAACAGGGGTAACTGGATGTTGCCGATCATTAACACACCACAGAGAGGGATAAGGAATAAAAAGAACAGAAGGTTCATGATGTTGAAAGTCCAACCCGCCCAGCCACAATCTGGTCGCTGTAAACGAATAGATCCCGGAGCCAGAAATAGAATTCCACCGGTGATGGCTGATATAATCAGGATAATAATTCCTAATCCGTAACTTATTTGTGTAATCATGGAGCGATTTTTCTTCCCTTAAGCATATCCAAGAGTGCTGAATATTTAAGGGGCAAATAATATGCCGCCAGTAAGTTTTTACTTAAATTTTACTTGGGATAGATGGTATGTCGTGGTGTAAGACCAGTCTTTAATTGGATACCAATTGGGCTCTAGCACTGGTTGTGCCAAAGTAGGAGGCAGAAGTCAAGATGTAATAATTAGAAAAGAAAATCGACGTTGTCTTCTGTCATTTCAAAAGGGATGGGACTCAACATACAAACTTGATAAACAGTTTGGCCCAAAATACCTGTGGCAGGTTCTTTCACTTTTCTTAACAAGATTGATGCTCCACCCTCACCGGCGTAGACTTCACCATCCTCTTCAAACACATGTCCATATTTTTCAAAATAGGCTTGTTTGAATCGTTGAGCATCATAGGGATAGTCAAAGCTATAGAGGACCTCGATCGAGTGAATGGAGACCTTCTCCTTCCCTTTTAAATTGAACCAGATATAGATCTTGGCGATGCCCTTTTCGGCTATTCTGTATGAATAACCTGAGAGCTGTCGGTTATCGGCATAATTCGTCTTTGTAGCGATCTTTTTTTCTTTAAAGACAGGCTTCAATACTGAATCTACTTGAGTAACAGACATTGGCCAGTCCAAGCCCCAGTAAATTGTAGGTGTTTGAGCAAATGTTGTTGACATAAACCCGATCAAAAGGAATAAAGTGATGAAGCTTTTATTTGTCATTGCGAGCCTCCTTTAGGAGTATAGGGTCATACAGTAATGTAGATGTAAACATTCTAGCTCGCAAAAGTAGACCCCTGGGAATTTTTCGCAAGCACCATCTTCAGCTGGATGCTTAATAACGGTGAGGCTTCCCAATATGTTGGTCCAAAACCCAGGAAACTGCCCAGTTATGTCCCAGCCGATGACCATCCATGGTCGGTGGTAGCTCCTGAACCTGAGAAAATGGCAAATCAATTTCCTGGGGGTCAATTGCCAACTCCCGGAAAGCGCCATCCTGACCGTGTACCGTCCTGTGCTGGATAACGTGAATAGATTGGTTCCATTCAGGATAAATCAGTTTATCATTTTTATCATAATTTAGAGTTACACAGTGATCCAACAACTTGGGGAACCCACTTAAAGGTGCCGCAATAACATGGATCTCGGTTGCCCATTTTCCCAATTCAGCAGCTGTATAAGTTACGACCATCCCGCCATAGGAATGTCCGAACAGCAGAATCTTTTTATAGGACCCGCTTTTCATAAACGAATTTATTTCCTGGGCCAGATGTTGTGCGATTTGATCAGGGCAATTGTCCCAATCATAGCGAAAAAAGAAGATTGAACCATAATGTTCAGTTAAGTTTTTGAGACCTGTGATCCACTCATAACCTCTGGATTGATATCCGTGAACTGCAATTACTAATACGCTATCGTTATATTGATCTTCAGTTTTTAATTCTACTAATCCAGGTGGATTTTCCATCAGTTGCAATCCAGCACTTATTATCTCTGTTCCCTCGCCTAAGTTATTAATATCAAGGCTAACGTGCTGTTTCCCAGAGCTCCCCACCACCGAAGGTTGTCCCTGATTCCCAGCACATTGCCCAAACAATAATACTGTCGAAATAATAACTAAGATTTTGAGAAGTCTAAATTGGAAAGACATTTAATCTCCGGTTTTGTTAAAATGTATCCCGGCTCTTAGAGTTGCCAAACCGGGCAGAAAGAGCATGAGCAAGAACACTGCAGCCATGGCAGAGCTGCTATTTATCATCCCCAGAACACCTGTAACCATGAGCACGAAACCCATGAGAAAAAAGCTCAAATGCAGAAGCTGTTTGGTTTTTGGGTTAGTGAGTTTACCTCGATAAATGAACATGACAGTCATGGCACCCAGGATGACATAGAAAGCGATAAATGTCAACCAGGTCTGCCTCTGAATTTCCATCGACCAAAAAGCCATGAGTGCACTTAGCATTGATACACCAGTAGCCACTAATAAATGCAGGCCCGGGTGAAACCAACGCGTTGTTTTATGCATGAAATCCATACCGGCAATATAGAAGACCAGCACTGACGCTCATACGTTTTTGCTGTTCACTTGATCATTTTTCCTTTTGCCACATTTATTTCACGCCACAGACTACCGTGATTACCACAAGACTCTAATGTCGAGTAGGCCTTGCCTTTTGTTTGGGCTGTGACAAAACTCAAAAAACACAACTTTCGCTCATGATAATACTGACTTCCAGCATTGGTAGGCCTTGGTCGTGTGCAACGTTACTGTTTTCGGGACTCAACACCTTCACGCTTGCGTATTGTGACGATGACTCTTCACTGTTTTTAATAGTCACCCCCTACTCATTTATCACCGTAACAGGCAAATATACACAGCTTTTCACAGATAAATTTTATTTCCCGGATAATTCAATATTGTCTAACCTTATTAGAGTCAGTTCAGCATCTTCTTTCACTTTTTCAATTTCAGTTGATTTTAAAATATTTTCGGTAGATAGAATAGTCTCAAGCTCTTCCCTGGCTCCCTCTATGTCACCCTGCTCATAATAAACCCGGCTCAGCCAGTAATGTGGACTCAGAAGAGTTGGATAGTAATACAAGACTTTATTCAAGACTGCTTCAGCAAGTTCGTATTGACCATTATCCATATATGCTTTCCCCAAAGCAATGTACTGATTCTTATCTGAAAATCCATTTTGTGATTGAGTGAGATATTTGATGGCCTTTTCAGCTTGACCGGTTTTAGAATAAGCCGCTCCCAGGTAGAAGTCGAGTTCATGATTGTAGGGCAAATAGCTACCAGCCTTTTGATAATGTTTAATACTTTGTTCCCAATTGCCTATTCGTGCCAGATCCTGCCCCTGTTTCCAGAGCAATTCACCATGAATTTGTCTCCAGCTTAGAGTGAGCAGAAAAATGATCAGGGGTAAAATGACCACCGGTTTCCATTTCCTGTTCCATACAGGTCCTCCAACTGACCTTTCCGCATTGAAATCAGGGGTTGAGGCTAAGGTTGCCAACAAGATCAGAAAGGCCAGTTGTACAGACAAGGAATTGAAGACATCCTCAACCAAAGCGTGGATCAGAATCGTAACCAGAGCAGAAAAGACAGTGATAAATATATGGGCTTGCTCAGCTGGAAGTTTTCCAATATGCCGTTTAAAGGAAGTAAAAATTGAAAGACAAAGTGCTATGAATAACCCCAGTCCCATTATTCCGGTTTCAGCTGATATGTTAAGATATTGAGAGTGAGCTGATGCCAAGCTCACCGCCAGATGATGCAGGGATGGATCAGCGGTGCGGACAAAGTAAGCTCCCTGATATTCCAGCCAGTTCAAGCCGAAGTTACCAAAGCCTACTCCAGTCCATAGATGATCTGTGATTATGCCCCATGTGACAGACCAAATGAATAGCCGCCCATTTGCAGAGTCTGGATTAAGATTATAGATACTAAGTAGGAACAGTGTAAAGATTCCTGTTGTCACCAATGCAAAAACAGGTGCCCATACTTTACCAGGCATTAAAATACGTAGAAACTCAGAGATGAAGCCCCATTTGTAAATACCAATGCCAACAAGTGCAGCTACCCAAGCCCCTCTGCTTCTGGTTAGTATGAGTGTTACAACAATTAGTATAAGAGCTGCTACCCACCCTGCTTTTTCTGTCTTATGGCTTTTACTAATCAAGAAATATATAAACGGTAATGATAAGGCCAGCAAGGCACCCAAGTTATTAGCGCCTCCTATGGTTCCAGTTACTTGCGACTCATAACCCTGGAAGAACCCCGCTGTCCAGGGGAACAGCTTAAAGTATTGTAAAATCCCGATACTTGACTGAATGATAGCAACTACTGCAATTATTTGAATAATAGTGTTTATGTAGGTCCTTTTTCTCAGAGCCGTTCGTGTCAGGAGATAAAACAAAGCTATCAGCACCAGCCCCTCCAGCTTAAAACCACTTTGGGGCCAGGGAGTGCTGAAAAGTGTACTCAGCCCTTGCCACATGAACCAGGCAAACAACAATCCATCAATCCGATGCCATTTGATTGTTTTTAAACTGATGGGGATGAACGGTAGCAGGAATACAAGGCCTAAACGCAGGACGATCTGTTTAACGGTGACAAAAGGGTGGATGAATGCCGACGTGAATGCCAGACTAACCGTTATCAGCAGTAAGCCGGTTACCCACTCAGGTGTTACCCAACCCTTATGAAGTTCCTTAAACAATATTATCCTCATGAAAAATATGGGCAGCCCCAAAACGGAACTGCCCATATTTTCCATCTTGTCTTGCCGTTTTGATACTATTTCAACAGCAGCATCTTTTCATTTGCCACAAAACCACCTGCTTGTAAACGATATAGATACA
>JAOZSM010000216.1 GCA_029939675.1 Fidelibacterota bacterium | reverse complement strand
TGTGTGAGTTAATGGAATGCTTATGATAAGAAAATTACGATTGTTGCTCGTAATCTCGATCTTGACGGTTGCGATAGCAGAGGGAGGCACATGTACTATTCAGTACGGTGATGACCTGGTCATTGATGCTACGGTCACTAGTTTTTATTATGACAATGGAAATCCTGGATATTATTCGCAAGGAGATCAACCCCACGCACTTATCACATACTTTACAACCAATCAACGAAGAGAGCGCTATTCCTATAAGTTTCCAATCCCGGAATTTCTCTTCCAACTTCCAATAGATTCGGCCTTTCTTGATCTATATACAATTGGATCGGTCTATAGCCAACCTTATCAATCAAGTTATGCATTGACACTCTCTCCTCTGCTGCAGGATTTAACTGAATCTATTGAACAAGAAGGAAATACTCAGTGGCCCACTGCGGATGTTATTAATATTGATACATCAGACACCTACGATAATGGATACGAAGGTTGGATTCGGTTGGATATTACTCAATTAGTATCAGAGTGGGTTAATTTTGAAAGAGAGCCCTTTGGCTTTGTCGTAAAGATGTTTCCCGAATCAGCTCCCATACAAAACCGTATTGCAGTTGCACAATCAGGTAACTTGCCATCAATTAGACCGAAAATTCTAATCCAGGGATCAACAGTTCCAGACACCTTATTGACCTCTAATATGACATCCCTTCACTTTGTCGAGAATATAATTGCTGACTATAGTCTGGCTGTTTTCCCCAATCCGTCAAACAGCGGCACAACCATCCGAATTACAGCGTTGGGAGGGATTAATTATGATGTTCATATCTTGAATATTCAAGGGGAGATAATAAAATCCTGGCACCAACCTGGGCGAAATTCAGGTCAAAGCACTATTTTCTGGGATGGAACAGATAGGGTTGGAAAAAGGACCAGCTCGGGAATTTATTTTGTTACCATTCAATCGCCTTTTGGTGTAAAAACCCAAAAAATACAAATTGTCAAATAAGTGATCAATTGCTGAGAACGGACTCGTGCGCATGGGAGTAGATTATAGAAGTATGGATCATACACAGCTGAAATCGGATGTTTTACAGGAAGACATTTTGCCAAAATAAACGCTTTATGCGGAACGTATGAACTGAATGTTAGGAGGAAGAGATGTTCAATAAACGATTAAAAGTGGCTTTGGATCTTCTAAATGAGAAGGGCGTGAAGAAGTATATCTCAAGCCCACTCCTATATAGATGCCTGTGGAAACTAGGCTTGAAAGTTATTCCACCACCATTTTGTACTTTTGGGAGTAATTTTTTGGTAAATGCAATATTTATGAGTGTTTTCTGGGGGATCTGGATGATCTTTATTGTGTGGGATAGCGGCGTTAGTTTAATTGCTAAAATTATTTCAATCATTTTTGTAGGTATATTTATTGGGTATTACAAAGCATCACTGACGAGGAAAATACAGCGGGACCATCACCTACCCAGATGGGAAGACTTGCAAGTATCGAGTGAAACCTCTTCCTAATGCTTTGAGCATCATCTCTTGTACATTATATTTGTACAACAGGAAAGGGGATAAATTATGACTACAATAGCTGTCAGTGAATTACGGGCAAATCTAATGCAAGTGCTCGAACAAATAAAACAGGGGGCACAAATCCAAATTACATCCCGGGGAAAAGTAGTTGCCCAACTAGTTCCTGCTGATGAAGCACAAGAACAAGCAAAGATGACTCTAAAACATTTAGCTGAGGATGCTAACGTTGGAGATATGATCAGTCCCATTGATGAAACCTGGAATGCAGTTTCCTAATGATAATATTAGACACACATATCATTGTCTGGGATGCTCTTCAACCAGAAAAGATCAGCAAAAAAGCTAGAAAGATGATTGACCGTGCCAATGATTCAGGTGAAATAATCATTGCGGACATATCACTTTGGGAAATCGCAATGTTAATGAAGAATAAGCGACTTAGTGTTGATGCAACTTATCCTGAGTTTATTCGCTTAATCAGAGCTGCAAATCATTATACTGTTCAAACAATAACGCCTGAGATAGCTGATTTATCTGTTTCTTTTTCATCTGAGGTAAATCTTGATCTTGCGGACAGGTTAATTTGTGCTACTGCACTGTATCGAAATGTTCCATTGATTACTGCAGATTCGAACTTGATTAATGCACAAAGCATTGAGACAATCTGGTAGATAAGCGCGTTCTCGCTGCTTCAAGCGGACTCACACGAAGGGATTGCTTAAAGGAAATGATGTCGCATCAGCGAGTAAAGGCAGCAAAAGTTAAGGCAGACTTTCCAAAGGTGAATTGCAAAACGAATATTAGGATAGATAGCCCCAATTCAGGTAAATTCACCGCTTCACGAACACCAGCTCATACTTGGGACGTTAAGTGTACTCGAAAGGAGATAGAATGAAAGAGATAGCAATAGTAGATATAGAGACAACGGGTTTTCAGAATCAAGGAGGACTAATTGTTGAAGTAGGAATTGTTGGTTTGAATTTAGAAACAGGCACTATTACTGATGAGTTTGAGGCAATTGTCAAAGAAAATGGTTTTGGAGAAAAACATGCAAAAAAGCCCTATGGCTGGGTTTTTCAAAATTCTGATTTAAAATATGAAGATGTTTTAATGGCCGATGGTCTATCAAAATTACTGCCAGAAATTCAAACAATTCTTGATAAATATGTATTGGGTGCGACAGCCTTCAACAAGCAATTTGATTTTGGTTTTTTGAAATCAAGAGGGTTAAAGATCAAAGAATTACCTTGCATTATGCTAACAGCAGCACCTGTTGTTAATCTACCTCCAAACCCTGGATTTTCTCAGGCGAAGTGGCCCAAAGTAGAAGAAGCCTGGAAATACTTTTTCCCAAATACCGCCTATAAAGAAGCACATCGTGCCTTAGACGACGCAAGACACGAAGCATTAATAGCGCATGAACTTTATAAGCTTGGAAAATTAAAAATATAAAACACTTAGCGACGTAGAACGGACTCATACCAATTTCAATTCCAACCTGACTATGCTTGTTAAAGGACTTATTTGCCGCTGATGCACGCGGATTTTTGCGGATAAGAATTTGAAGGAATGTCTGTTATCATGAAAAAACAACCGAATATACCACCCTTTTCTGTATCTGTGGTGATCTGTGTTCCATCTAGCCTGCTGCGGCGAAGTGAAACGGAAGACGGGTGTCTAAAGAATATTCTACAGTTAATCATGACGCTCCCGCAATAAGTAGTTGAGAAAGCATAGAATGCACCCTAAGCACATTAAACACAACCACATATCGCAAACATGCCTAAATTCATAAATATCAACACTCTGCGTCTCTGCGGCCTCTGCGAGAGGGACTTTTTGCGGGAGCGTCAATCATGAATTGTTTGTCACTTTTTATTTTGGCTCTATGGACTGATTGGAACTGCATATTGTATCACACCAATGGATTATTTAATGAAGAAGATAATTATCGGCAAGTAGCTAGAGTCAAACTGAACATAACTAAATTATACAGGTGGATAAATAGGGGCTCTAGCAGCTTGATTTTATCCACCCGAAACCATGAGGTACATTTTTGCTAATACAGAATACAGCTGATTTGAAAAAGTTTATTGCTGCCCTGGGGACACCACCCTATGTGGCCATTGATACTGAGTTCATTTCCGAAAAAACCTACTATCCGCAACTATGTCTGGTACAGGTTGCCTATGGATCACAGGCTGCTGTGATTGACCCCTTGAGTGATCTAGATCTTGAACCCTTAATCAAGTTTCTAAAGAACAGACAAATCGTAAAAGTCCTGCATGCCGCAGATCAAGATCTGATGATTTTATGGAATAATTTCAAGCTGGTTCCCACACCAGTATTCGATACCCAGATCGCTGCCATGGTCTGCGGATTTGGGGATCAAGTATCGTATGGACAACTGGTAAAAGCTTTCACGAGAACCAAACTGGATAAAAGCTCACAGATTATTGATTGGTCAAAACGCCCGCTAAGGGATCGGCATATTGAGTACGCTATGGGAGATGTTGAGAATCTGGGTCCGGTTTATGAAAGCTTGCTTAAATGCATAGATAAACGAGGTCGTGCCAACTGGATTGAAGAAGAGATGCTAAATCTATCAGATTCAAAGCGCTTTGCGTTTAATCCTGATGTCCAGGCGAGAAGAGTAAAAATGCGGTTTCTTTCGCCACGCCGTTTGGCCACACTGCATGAATTGGTTTCCTGGCGTGAAAGACGGGCGCAATCCCAGAACATTCCGCGTGGCTGGATTCTAAAAGATCTCGCTCTGCGTGATATTGTCTCAAATCCTCCTGAGAATCTTGAAGATCTGGGACGTGTTCGAGGAATCGGCGGCAATGCTAGAGGGTCAGCGGGGAGGGAAATATTGCAATGCATCCGAACAGTAGCAGCTCTGCCACCATCAGCTTTGCCGCCAAAAGAGTCAAACAATGATGAGCAAGCCAATGAAAGTGTCATGGTTCTTTTGAGAGCCTTGCTCAAGCATATCTGTGAGGAAAATGAAGTTGCACCCAAGTTGGTAGCCACAAAAGCTGAGCTTGAACAAATCGCACTAGGTGGTACAACTCGAGTAGGCACTGGCTGGCGCAGGGAAGTGTTTGGTGATCTGGCTGACAAACTGCTGAAGAGACAGATTGCCTTAGCATTGGCAGATGGTAAGATTGAGCTTGTTAAGATAAATTGAGACTCTGGTGGATCATTATTGGGCACCGTGTCGATACTCACAATAACTCAAGAACCTAGGAACTCAAATGGTCTTTGACTTTACTGAAAAAGAAAAGGGAATCCAACCCCGCACGATCTGGTGCCTGGGAAGGAATTATGCCAAACATGCTGAGGAATTGGGGAATGCCGTGGAGTTGCGACCCCTGGTCTTCCAGAAGGGTTTGAATGCACTGGCACCCATCAATCGCACTCAGGAACTGATCCGCAATCATGGTGTTGTTCATTATGAAACCGAGATCGTTGCCATGATGGATCGAAATGATCGGGGATCATTTATTGCCGGTATTGGACTCGGATTGGATCTGACCCTGCGTGACCTGCAAAGTGAACTAAAAGCAGGTGGGAAACCGTGGACTCTGGCTAAATCCTTTGATGGTGCCGCTGTTGTAAGTCGCTTTATCCCCATAAAAGAAATTCCCGCCCTGGATCAGATTCGCTTCACCATGACTTTGAATCAGGAAATCCGGCAACGTGGTGACAGCAGTCAGATGATCCTCCCATTGGAAAAGATTCCAGCCTATCTTGAGGAATATACTGACTTGATGCCCGGCGATATTATCTTCT
>JAOZSM010000215.1 GCA_029939675.1 Fidelibacterota bacterium | reverse complement strand
ATTTCAACTCTCCCCCCTCTGCGTCTCCGCGATCTCTGCGAGAGGCTTGCTTTTGACCTTCGACCCTCCTGTGCTAAAGCTTCGGAGGGTATGCTTTCGACTCAAAAATATCAAAATAATGATTAATGTGCGTAGGATAATACTCATATGAGTAGTATAATACGCAGTATGAATCAGTCATTTATTAGGTATCCTTTTCAGGAAATATTTAGAGCACCCAGTCATGTTGCTATCTTGCGTGTACTAAATCAATTAAATCAGGGTATCAGTGGTCGTGAATTGGCCCGACGAGCAAGAATTAATGATCGAACCTGCAGACTATCGTTGAAACGCTTAGAATATCTTGGTGTAACTGAATATCTTGGAACTGGAAAAACAAAGCTGATCAGATTGAACAGGAAGAACTATTTTGCAAAATCTATTATGCCGGAAATCTTTAAAGGGGAACAAAATTTCTTTAAGTCAGCATTAGTTTCAATTAAGGAGCTTGTCCCGGAAGATTGTGAATGGGCCTGCATATATGGAAGTGTCGCAAAAAAGAGTGATACTATGCTAAGTGATGTAGATCTACTCCTGCTGGTTTCGAATGAAGCAAAGATCGATGACATGCAGGATATGATAACAGATATGATAACAGATCACTTCGAGATTTATGGTCTTTCAATATCGCCACTAATTTTGACTATTGACCAGTGGGCAGAGGATATTCAATTCAGAGATTTAAAAACGAATATAATCAATTATCATATCAACCTCTCTGGAGAACAACCCTTGTCATTTGGATCATTGATAAAATTGAGTCAATCTCGTGATCCATGATTCCATTTCTCATAAACTCATCAAACTCAAAAACGCTCTACATCTCTGCCTGCCCGGCGTAGCTCGCAGAGCGTAGATGGGCGACCTCTGCTTGTCACGGCGAAGTGAAACGGAGACGGGCCTGCCCCGGCGAAGCCTGCAGGGCGAAGACGGGCGAGACCGTCATTTTTAACTCAGTAAACCCAGCAAAATATCCAAATCCAGCAATTCATAATCACCAGGTGACATTAAGAATGGCCTGATATCATCCCGAATGTGATTCCAATTCAAAGTTTTTGCAGTGGTGCTAATTACATATCTCCAGGTATCCTGATTGAGGGGTTTTCCGGAGTAGCCGGTCTGAGTTAAGGCGTTTTGCAAATATGAAAGATTTGGTTCAAGGTTTTTCCAGCGTGACAATAAAAATATGATATCATAGAAATCACGCCCCTTGGTATAGGGACGTTGGAGAATAGCATGAAATTTTCCTGCAAGGAAACTTGGTAAATCATGGTGAATGAGTCCAATTGGAAAATAGTCATTGATAAGATTTCGCTCGACCTCCCATCCCGCTGGAGGATTTGCATCAACTTCCAATTTGACACTAAGTTTCTCATTAACATTCGGTGATAAACCACATTCAAAAAGCAAATTCTCAAATATAATAAAGGTTGACCGAACGGTCTTTTCTTTAACTACGGTATCACTCGTAGAGTATCCTTGCAATGCGAGATTCTTACGCAGTCTAGATACTACAGGTGCAAGGGAATAATACTCCATTTGATCTTTTAGGTGGAAATTAAGATCTTCAGAAAATCGATTTAGACCGTGGATGATGCGCAAAGCGGTTCCGCCATGAAAAATCAAATTTTGTAGATCCTTCTGTTCAAAAAGGACCCGCAGAATTACATGCTGCAAATATTCCCGTAATTTTAAATAGGCAGCAGTGGGTGATTCTGATTCAGATACAATTCTAATGGCTTCACTTTTCATTTGGGCTAGTCCTTTTTTTAATCCGCGCCTATCTGCGAATATCCGCAGCAAAAATGCTTTTTCGTCGGTATTTTAACAGTGTTTGAAATGTCCTGGCCCATATTTCATCCATCTTGTCTTCATCCGCGCCTATCCGCGTTAATCCGCGGCGAAAATACCTGAATCTTAGGACGATATGTACTCAACCAGTGCATCAATACCCCGTTTAAGCTTTTTGCTGGGGATGGTTCTAGTGATTTTGAGGAGGGTATCAGGATTTAATGCTTCTGTATGCTGTAGTCGCAGGCTGCTCCAACGCGGTTTATCCCACTCGCCTTGATTAAGCAGACAAATATCAATCAACGCTTTTTCGGGTGTGGCAACGAATGCATCCTGTTGCAGGGAATTTCCCAATTGCACTTTCCGATATGCCAGGAAGCGATCTGTTTTTAGGCTATGGAAATGAAAATGCCCTGCAGGGGTGGTCCAATGCCTGGTCGTTCGAGTTGTCACTGCTTGCACGAGGGGGGTATGTTCCGGGATGAGTTGGTAATGGGCCAGAGCAGTAAAAAGTGAGATGTAAGAAGGTGAGTATAAATAGTTTGAAATGTAAAAAGGATGTGGGGTGATCTTTTGATAGAGCATTGGGAGCAGATATTTTCCGCGGCGCAGCTGTTGAATTTTCCCTTGGCTGACCCAACGGGATAATCGCGGGAGAATCTGACTTTCTGTCTCTGGGAACAAAGCCAATAGATCAGCGGTTTCGAAGAAAGGCCGTTGATTGAAAGCTGCTATTAATTGAGTATATTTCATATATGTATATGACCAATATAGGCAAGATATGTAAATATAATAGTAATTATGTAGAATAATCTGGATATTCATCCCGGTAAGCTTTTTAACTTTTAACTTGTCATTTTTAATTTCTCTCTCTGTACCTCTGCGTTCTCTGCCTGCCGGGCGAAGCTTTACAGAGACTGGCGAGAGAGGCTTTTTGCAAGATCGTCAACTTTTCATTTTAAACGAAGGGCTTTTAGTTAAATTCTTTCATGGCAGCTTCTATCAGACAGCAACTAAGATCATATTTTTCTGATCTCGATAACATCAGCGCAGTTTATCTATTCGGCTCTATTGTATCTGATCGCCTGACAAAAAATAGTGATATAGATATTGCAATTTTGACCCGGGGTGGAGATTTGCCTTTCCTTGATCAAATGAATATAGCTCAAGAGTTATCTATTGTTACGGGCAAAGAAATTGATTTAATCGAGTTATCCAGAGTATCTGTCATTTTAAGAAATCAGGTGCTGCGAAAAGGAGAATTGATTTTCTGTCAAGACAGGCGAGCCCTCAATCAGTTTATTGTGCGCTCAAATCATGAGTACATAGATTTCAAACGAATCAGAAAACCGATTGAAGTAAGTCTAAGGAATGTGAGCATTTATGGCTGATCCGGATATTATTCAAGCCAAGATAGCAATCACACAACGTTCTCTTAAGCGTATCTCGGATACAACAGGCTTGAAAAGCGAAACGCTCAGTGACCTTGATTGCCAGGATATTTTTGTTTTGAACTTGCAGCGTGCTATCCAGGCGGCAATCGACTGCGCAGCGCATATTATTGCGGATGAGGGTTTAGGTTTGCCTCTGAGCCTCAAGGAGCATTTTTCAATCCTGGCCACAGAGAAAATTCTTTCAGAAAACCTGGCAAAAAAAATGCAGGCCATGGTGGGCTTCCGAAATATTGCTGTTCATGAATATGAAAATATTAACATCGACATTCTCAAGCATATACTTGACCATCACCTCCAGGATCTAGAGGAATTTAATACAGCAATTTTCAAACATACCGGACTCTAAAAAGACACAGTGATATCCTCACCCTGTCACGGCGTAGCCACAGCGCAGCCGGACCTGTCACACACAATTACTTAGACTTTTATCTTTTGACGCCCTCGCAAAAAGTTCCTCCCCGACACTCCGGGTTTCCCTGTCGGCGGGATTTCCAACTCACAGAAGAAGCAGAAATGCAATATGTTGATCATTAAAAGTTTAGATAGCATCGGCTTAAACGGTTATAATTATTGAAGTAGGGTGATATTCATGTTCTATCAGATACTTTTTGCGACGGTGGCACTTTTCACTTTTCATAAACGACCCTTCGATATTAAGCTACCTTGAAAATTCAATAGGTGATATTCATATTTCAAGGTATATTGAATCGTGATAATACAAAGATCAATCCCGCTTGCTCGCATTCTGCTCGCATTGGATCAAAATCCTATTGTGGCAATTATCGGTGCACGGCAAGTGGGAAAAACCACAATCACTTATGAGATTGAAAAAATATTTGATGGTACGGTTCATCGCTTTGATCTGGAAGACCCTGAGGACTTAGCCAGACTGGAAGAGCCAAAGCTGGCACTCCAGGATTTAAAGGGCTTGGTCATCATTGATGAAATCCAACGAAAACCGGAATTGTTTCCATTACTAAGGGTGCTCGTTGATAGGAGCGAAAATCAAGCTCAGTTTCTTGTTTTAGGATCTGCCTCTCCAGAACTATTAAAGCAAAGTTCAGAAAGTTTAGCCGGTCGGATTTCTTATCAAACGCTGAGTGGGTTTACCTCAGACGAAATAGTTTTAAAGGATTACGCTAAATTATGGCTGCGGGGTGGGTTCCCACGATCCTATTTAGCCTCGTCCGATGCAGCCAGCCTGAATTGGAGAAAGGACTTTATCAGGACATTTTTGGAGCGAGACATTCCTCAAATGGGCTTTAGTATTCCAGCTATCACATTGTCACGATTTTGGAATATGTTGGCTCATTATCACGCCCAAATCTGGAATGGCAGTGAACTGGCCAGGGCTTTGGGTGTTTCCCAACCATCAGTTAAAAGATATGTAGATCTATTGACCGATGCTCTGGTGGTTTGGCAATTAAAACCCTTTTATCAAAATATCAGCAAACGACAAGTCAAAGCACCCAAGATCTATATCAAAGATTCTGGACTGTTGCATAGTCTGTTGGGTATTGGCAGCCTACTGGATTTGGAAAGGCATCCCAAAATTGGAGCATCATGGGAAGGCTTTATCGTGGGGGAAATCCTACATCAGCTTAATATCGAACCGAGTGAAGCATATTTCTGGGCAACTCATGCTGGGGCAGAGCTTGACTTGCTTGTGTTTATCAAGGGGAAACCAATTGGGTTTGAAATAAAGAGAACTGCTTCACCAAAAGTAACACCCTCTATGAGGATCAGTATTGCGGACTTGAATTTGGATCAATTATTTGTCATTCATGCTGGTGATCATGAATTTAAAATGGCTCAAAAAATATTTGCCATACCAATGTCCAGGCTCAAGCAAAATCTAGAAAATTTATCCCGCACAAGAGACTTTTGACGTCTGACTCTTTTTCTACCATGAAGAACATGAAGAGCGTGAAGCCCCCCTACGTCTTTGCGAGAGGAACGCTTTTGCCTTTAGACCTTCGACTTTCCGACTTTCGACTTTAAAAGCATTTAACCACGGATTACACAGATTACACGGATATATACCCTTAACATCTTCGCC
>JAOZSM010000214.1 GCA_029939675.1 Fidelibacterota bacterium | reverse complement strand
TTTTTGCGATCCTCAAAACCTTCTCGCAGAGTTCGCGGAGACCGCAGATTTTTAGGAATTTTGTAAATGTTGTTCTCATATTCAGCTGTCTATTCTTCTGACATTTTTTTTCTGAGGGTTTTTATTTTAACAGCAGCGCTGGAATAACTAATGTCCAGATCCAGGGCCAGTTGTTTAATATTTCGATCGGTCCGCTCATACACCTGAGCAATGAATTCCGTTTCGAATGCTTGATTGATATTTTTCCATGACTGGTTTTTATGATCGTGAATAAAACTTTGAATGAGTTCCAAACTTGCATCCTGTTTAGCAGATTTCACCCGTTCCAAAACCGTGAAAATTGACCGTTCACTTAAACCGAGTTGTTTTGCGGCATTTCTTTTTGATCCAAATTTTTCAATCGCACCGGCCAATAAAGCACCTTGAAAGAGATCCCTGGCTTCCTTGAGCGATCTGTCGATCAGGTTTTCCCAATTGCGTGTTTCGGATGAGCTTTCAGGTAGCAGCAACCTGGCGTGTTTTTCATGGAATTTGTGGTAGCCTTGGATAGCCCTCAAGGTATCTCCGGAACAGGGAAAGTGATTTTCCACCATACTCATGGCTGCTTTAAACCCCTGGGTATGGAAGAAACCGCTGCGCTCAATATCACCCTGCTCTTCATGGATCAACCCCATATAGTAACTTAAACCCGTGATCCGATGGTAGGTGCCATGCTCTGTTGCTAATGCCAGGGCTTCTGAAAAACTATTGAGAGCCTGGTCATAACGATCAGCTTTCAATTCAATGAAACCAACATTGGACAGCGCGATACATCTCACGTAATGATTGGTTGAATTTCCAGCTACCTCGGTGAGCTTGGTAATCGCTTCTTCAGTGTTGCCCATGTGATAATAAAGCATGGCAATATCATGGTCGATAGATGTTGCTATGTGGGCATAATCATGGGTAAGCGCTGTCTCAACCCCGCTGATATAATACTGCATGGCACTGGTAAAGTCCTGTTGTCTCCGATAGGCGTTACCAATGGCTTTCAGGTGGTTTGCGACTGCTGTGTAATCGTTTACTCCCCTGAAATAGTTGAGTGAGACATTCAGGTCAGCAATAACATCGGTCCGACCCAGACGCATTTGATTTTCGAGCCGACGAAAGTGAGCGTATTTCTGTAGTGCAACAGATTCAGTCAGTTCAGGAATTTTTTCAAGCAAAACCTGAGAATATTCTATATTTCCAGTGATACTAAGCAGAATAGCCATCTCAATTGAAATGTAGGCGTGAGCATCTCCGGCTGGAATATCCTGGATCAACGAATAAGCATGACCCAGTGCATTGGCTGTTTTCTGAAGATTACCAATACCTTTATAATAGCGACTGATACCAGCATAGATCAAAGCACGGTTCTGCGGATCGTATTGATCCTGCAACAGAAGATCCAGATTAGATTTGGTTTCGGGGAGATTAGCCAACTCTAACCTGGAGATCTGATGCACAAATTCCAGCCAGCGGTGATCACCGGTGATTTTCTGGTGATCATGGGCCAGATCAGGTTGAGCAACCTGAGAGAAGATCTTATGCGGTGTATATAAATTCATTTCCATCTGGGCAGTATTATAGTTCTGCATTTTGCGGCATGCAAGCAAAATTCTATATTTTTGCATACTTTTCTATATTTATGCATATTTTTGTGAAATACATCACACGGATTGCAATTCGAGGAAAATGATTTTCTGCAATTGGACGTGACTAATTTTGCACATAGACGCGCTTTTTCTTTCAATTGGACGCTATTATTCTTGCAATTAGACGATGATTGAATTTGTGGTGTTGTGCTTTATGATGGAGACAAAGTACTGCCCTTCGGGGACCGATTTTATGCAGTTCCTATTAATGAGTTGTGGTAATTGTAATCGGGAAGATGAAAAAGGTGTTTGGGGATCTCAATATAAAAAAGCCCCCAGCCTCTCCAGCAGGGGTTTCTGATTATTCAACCTGTTTTCAAGAGGCGTAGCCTATCAAACAGGTTTTAATTTCCAGGACAGGCTGAAACCAGGTTAGCCACCTCCCGATCTGTGACATCATAGATGATGATGGACACATCTGATGCTTCAGGTAAACCATAACTGATGGCTGTTGGGGGGTTGATGAGATCAGGAATACTTTTAAATACATACTATTCTTTATTTATGTATAATACTATAGTGAAGATATGTATGGAATTCACAATCAGCCCGAACTATCTTCGGCCATGAAATTTCATAACAGGCTACAAGAGCTAAAACAATTGAAGCAAATCGAAGACTTGTCAAGGGAATCATTTTTCTTCCTGCGTGTAACTGGAAGAAGAAGAATTGGGAAAACTGAATTAATCCGCGAATGGACACGAAAGCTATCTACCCCCATCCTGTACTTTTATGTCACACGCCAAAACGAAGCTTCTTTACTTGTTGAATTTCAAAACGTCCTATCACTTAGCTTCCCACAATATAAATCGATAGAATTCCGCAACTTGTCCCAATTTATTCAAACAATTCTCGATCTGCATGTTCGTGAAAATATTGTGACTATCTTTGATGAATTTCAGGAATTCCAATGGGTTGCACCTCAGGCTTTTTCAGTTTTCCAAAAGGAACTGGATTTGCGCCAGCGTGAATTAAAGGGAATGCTCATCGTTATTGGTAGTCTCCAGAGCATGATGAGCAAATTATTTGATGATGCCAAGCAGCCCTTATTCGGTCGTTTGAATGCTACGCTACATTGCCAATCCTTCTCTCCGACTGCGCTGGAACAATTATTCAGGAGCAACAATATAAAAGTCAATGAGCGTCTGGATTATTATACCGTATTTCATGGAGTACCCTATTATTACAAACTTATTGATGATTACCAATTATGGGGCAAGCCAATAGAGACAATCATCAAAACCTTGATTCTAGATAGAAATAGCATCCTGATTGACGAGGGAAAGCAACTGCTCCTGGGTGAATTTGGAAAAAACTATTCCGCGTGGTTCAGTATTTTGAAAGTCATTGCAAGTGGTCATACCAGACTTTCAGAGATCGTGAACAAATCCGGAGTCCCTATGGTGAACATTAATCGATATTTGAATGAGTTGATGGATTATTACCAGCTGGTTGTTCGACGTCAACCTTTTGGAGCTAAAAAAAGCGGGAAAATTTCAAGATATTACATTTCAGACAGATTTATTGAAATGTGGTTCCGCTGGGTTTACCATAACCAGAGCCTACTTGAAATTGGAGCCGTTGATAGAATCAATGAATTCATCAAACTGGATTTTGCAAGTTATCAAGGTCGTGTTTTTGAAGAATATTGTAAAGAACTACTGATAGAACAAAATCAAACCAGTGATCAAGCCTTTGATGAAATAGGCAGCTGGTGGGATCGTGGAAATACTGAAATTGATATTATCACAGTTAATCATCAAAAAAGAGGTCTGCATTTTTATGAATGCAAGCTTCAGGAAAAACGATATAGCGCACGTGACTTACAGCAAAAGGCAACACAATTCATTAAATCAGTACCGAAACTAAAATCCTACAAAAAATATTACTCTTGCCTGGCCGCTGATAACTGGGAGTCATTGCATCAGGCTTAATGCTGCCAAAAGATCAGTAGACAGCACGACGACCATCACGGGACGCAGTGTCTATTGATCTGTCACCAGGCGGGGATTCGAATCCCCGCCTGAAGTATTGCCAAGTATATTTCTTTATCGCAAATAAACCATTTTAATCACATCATTAAACCCATCAGCCTTGATCCTGGTAAAATACAGCCCCGTGCTGACAGAATTGCCAGTGTCATTCATCCCGTTCCACTGGACAGCATACCAACCGGCTGATTTGTGAGTCTGGACCAGGTTGGCCACCTCTCGACCGGTGACATCATAAATGATGATGGACACATCAGACGCTTCCGGTAAACCGTAGTTTATGGTAGTGGTGGGGTTGAAGGGGTTGGGGTAGTTTTGTTTCAATACGTATTGCTCAGGAATTACATTTTCAGAATCTGTTGAAGTCCTAATATCAACAATGATAGTAACCGGCGTACTTTCCAGATTTGAGTTTAGTCCAAATGACTCAATGGTTATCTCGGTCTGTCCAGCCTCATTTGCCGTGACATCAAAATTCAATGTAGCAAATAGACCATCAATTACATTGGCGGTCCCACTGGCTGCTGCGATCCTGATCATGTTTCCATCAACCCGGTAAGTCGACCCAAATCCCACAGTGTTTTCTGAATATTCCATAAAATCTGTCGCACTGGGCGTTAGAACATCCGGGTCAAAAGTAAGCACGAGATCATTGGAAAAGATTTGTTCACCATCTAATATCCTAATCGGAATTCCGATGGAATTTTCGACCTCTACTTGAACTGCTTCATCGACATCCAGTGTACCACTGGCTAATAGCTCAGCTATATCGGGGAGAACCGGCAGAGAATCAATGCTATCCACCACAAACTGGAGAATTACCGAGGCATCCATGGGATCGATCAATGAATCAAAGTAGACATCTGCATTGGCGAAAGCCTGGCAACCCAGTTCCATTTCACCAATAGAATAAAGCAGGACATCTGAGGCATCCAAAGCCTGAACGAAACCGTTTTCATCAACATCCCCATAGCTTGGGATGGGTTCGATATAGACAGAGCCATTAGTAATTTCTGTGACTTCTATGTCATTGAAGAGAGCATAATCACAATTGACTGGAACTGTGCTACAGATATCACCAATCACCAGAAATTCCAAATAACAGAACACTCCTTCACCTGAGATCTCATCAGAGCCTGCAAAAGCAGTCTGCAAGACACCATCCACCTCATTCTCAGCCCAGGTCCAGTCCAGACCACCAATCATGGTCCCAACTGTGTCTATGCCTATGAACTCAAGACCTTCTGCATAACCTGAAAAGTTTAGTTCTGCAGCGCGGTAGAGACTGTCAGGATCAAATGATGTATTGACAGGCACAAATACAGATGAGTTGGAGAATTCGTTAATATCTGGAATTTCTACTGCAAGTGGTTCCATATCCCAGTCATCTAAATGGTAGAGTGAGTCAATTTCAGATGAGCTTATCATCCGCTCATACATCCTTATATCATCAATCGCACCACTAAAATAATGCCCATCTGAATTTTGAAATTGTTTTCCAATGTATGAATGTCCTTGAATTGATTCCCAAGATGGCATAATCTCGGTAGTATCATGCAATACACCATTCAAATACAGTTGAACACCACGGTTTGGCTCCCATGTAAAAGCAGCACAAACCCATTGATCAGGAGCTATAGGACCACTTTGTAGGACAAATGAATTTGATGTCCCCTGATTAGC
>JAOZSM010000213.1 GCA_029939675.1 Fidelibacterota bacterium | reverse complement strand
TCAATGGTTTCCTATATTTTTGGAAACAGCAACTTTATGGACAGACACTAATCAGCTTCTCTCAAAATATTCTGTGATGTTACTCACAACCCATCCTAATAACACCTCCCTTTTGTATCTATCACATCCACTGAAAAAACAATTTACTATATACTGTTATTATTACACTTACCTGATTTATCCTGAATTAATCCAAAACATTTGCATAATTTATCAACCCTGGATAATTATTTGACACTACAAATTTTATACAAAGATAGCTTGGACGCGGTTTAGATTCTCGGGCTAGGACGGCGTATATTGTATTAGATATACCCTTTAAGTAATAGGAAGTTTAAACCTGAACAATCAAGTATTTTTTTTGATTTAAAAATGACGAGGGTTAGATGATAAAACAATCACCACACCGCAAGTTGCATTTTATCGTGCCAATTCTGGCGCTATTTGCACTGACTGCCTGTGATCTTATGCAGGAACCAAAGATTCCCACCTGGACCAACAAAGTTGAGTTTCCCCTAATCAAGGAAAGTGTATCCCTGGAAGATCTTGAGAATGAAGATAATATTAGCTCTCAGCTTTATGATGATAGCGGCCTCCAGAGAGATATTTTCGCCTATACGGATACGTCCAAAATGGATTCACAGGAAGTGGGCGAGCAATTGGCCTTTGGTGATATCAACCAATCCTTTGCCCAGTCCGTAGATGATGTTACAGTTACGGGCTCGACCATCAACCAGTCCAGTGCCTTTGAGGCTGTAGGTGTTGCACCCATTGAAGAGAATATTCAATCAGAGTTGGGTCCCATCGAATTGTCTAACATACCTGAAACCAGAACGGCCCCCTTCAAACTCAATGAGATTGTCCCGGATGTTAATGACATTCCAAATGGCACCACTGCTGAAATACCTGAAGGCGATCTGGAACCGGTTAATAAACCTTTTGAATTCACCGATTTCTCCTCTGCAACCTTCTCAGGAGGTACCCTGGATGTCAGAATCAATAATTATATGGTCATCTCTTTGGGCTCCCCCATCAATATCCAACTTCAGGAGGTAGTAGGCTCAGATACTACCAATATACCAGGTGGATTTATAACCTGGACCGACCCCATTGCCTCATTGGATAGCGCTACCCAAAGCCTGGACCTCTCTGGTGTGACCCTCCCTGGCGAAATTCTAATCCAGGTAACCGGACATACTATCGGATCTGGTGGAGTTCCAATTCTGATTAATGAAACTGCTAAAAACTCTAGTTTCAATATTGTAATCTCTGGCTCAAACCTGGTTGTGAGCAGCGCAACTGCAAAAGTCCCCTCACAAAGTATTGACGAGACCGGCAATATCGCGTTGGCAGATTCTGAGAATAAGATCCAGGAAGCAGTGATCAAAACAGGATCACTGGCAATTGAAATCGTCAATGCCATGGAAGTTGCCTCAGAACTGGTGATCAACATTGAATCCCTCCTGGACCCTTCAGCTACAGCTTTCACAACCACTATCCCAATTCCCCCCAATCAGACCGTACTGGATGTAAGCAATATTGCTGATTACAGCCTGGTTATGGATGTTGATCAACAGGAAGTACTCTACTCATATCTGATCAACACTGTGGATACAGGTGATGACCTGGTTACCCTGAGTCAGACTGACCAGGTTACAGTAAACATTGCCCTGTATGGTGAAACTGCCAGTGATGATATATTTTTCAAAGGCATAACCGGTATTATCGAAGCCCAGTTGATTGAAGAAGCGGGAGATATTGGCATTGAGTCTGATTCCAAGCTCCTCAACGCTGACATATCAGCCGGTTCCATCTCCATTAGTATTGACAACCAGGTCAACAAACCAGGCTTTGAAGGCTTGCCAACAATCGTTCTAACTATTCCTGAATTGATTGATGGAAATTCAAATCCTCTGAGCGGCACACTGACTTTGGAACCTAACCCAACTCAAAATATTTTAGATTTTAATCTCGCTGACTATAGTCTGGTATTTCCTGATACTGCAACTCAGGTTTTGACCTACACCACTGTGGTCACTACCCCCACTGGTGAATTGGGTAAATATGGTCTTGAAGACTCTATTCTTGTTGATATTAATGTTTCTGATATGGAATTTGCCTCAGTTACCGGTTTCTTCTCACAAGATGCTCTGGTTGACTCCAATGAGATAGTGCTGGACGAAGGCACTAAACTTCTGGAAGCTATTTTTGAAACTGGTGATTTTATGCTGACCATGACCAACCGAATTGGTGTGGTGGCAGATGTGGAGTTCCAAATTGATGAATTTCTGCACCGGACAACGCTGCAACCTTTGAGCATGAACTTCAGGCTTGAAGAACTCAGCACACCCCAGGTCACTAACCTGGACCTGTCTGAGTATAAGCTGGCTTTTGATACAGCCATTCCCGAGCAAGACCAGGCCATTCACTATGTATCATCAGTTTCACTACCCTCTGATGAGGAGATGACCCTGACTTTTGGTGACTCAATCATCATCGATGTAAATATTTCCAACCTGGCCATGGAAAGCGTCACTGGTATCATCGAGCCGGATACACTGGTCATCGAAGAATCCGAGCAGAGCATTTCCATGCCGGATATGGTTTCTGATCTGATGTTCGAGCAGGTAAATATCGATATTGATTTCAACAGTACCTTCACCATCCCCATTGAATTGACTCTGAATTTATCAGCTACTGATTCATTGGGAAACACCGTGGAAATTACGGAAACTCACAGTCTTACCCCTGATGATGATGTGATTCATATAAATGCAGCCGAGCTCCTGAATATCCACCCGGAATTCATTGTCTCCAGTGGTCAGGCAATTATAAGTGATGGCATTACTGCCAGCACCATTGCCAAGGGCCAGAAGATGAGCCCGGTTATGTACATCAACGTCCCCCTCTCACTCATCATCGAGAATCCACCTGCTCTGGACATGGATGTCACCAGCCTGGATTCTCCTCTTCCTGAAGAGGAAACCATCAGCCTGGAAGAGTTCGTTCTTTATGCCGATGTGATGAATCTATTTGAATTTGGCGCTACGGTGGTTGTACTGGCCAGTAATGATAGTCTGACTTTTGACAGTCTGGCAATCGCAGCCGGGATTGCCCCCCCGGATACGCTCCTCTCGCTGGAATTACTGCCCCTGGAGAATGCTGATCCTGATATAACACCCCAGATCAAGGAGATCATTCTGTCCAAGGATAAGCTCACCCTGCTTGAAGAGAAATTATTCCTCAAACCGGAAGTTCAACTTCTAGGCCGGACTGATGCGGACGGTAATAATATCCCATCGCGGTTTTTTACAACTGACTCTTTGACCATCAGGACTTGGGGAAGTGTGTCATACACAATTCATGGGGAGGAATTCTAATGAAAACGCTATCCAAAATCCTGCTTTTGTTAAGCCTGTCTGCTTTCATGTTCGCCCAAACAGACAGTACTCAAACCACTCCTGATGCTATTGACACTTTAGAGACAGCAGTTGAAGAACTGGCTGTTCCTGATACAGCTGATGTTGAAATAGGTGAGATTGACCCTATAGAAACTGAATTGATAGTCTCGGATACCACAGATATTGACCTTTTTGCTCTGGATTCAGTCGCTGTGGACAGCAGTGCTCAATTAGTGACCGATTCATTGGAAATCGCAGAACCTCAGATGGCCTGGATTCAACAAGATCCAGAACCTGTAGTGATTACCGGCCTTATGAATGATGGCCCCCTTTACTACTGGTCCAATGATGGACTGGCTGTGCTTGATTTTGCATCACTTGCTTATGTGACGATTGAAGACCCGACCATGATTGCCATCATAGCCAATGACTGTCTGGATATCGTCTGTCATCTCCTGGCAACCGACAGCACCAATGTGGACTATGTTGTTGTGGCACCAGAAGACAGTAGTGATTTTCGGATTTATGATACCGATACAAAGTTCGTCGTGATTGAGGCACCTTCTGATTCACTGGTAGCTGCTTTCCATACCTATCTGCAGGACAAGGCTGGCTTGGAATACCTCATAGTTGAGGACACAGAGCCGGATTTTATTGGCCCGGTCCTCACAGACGACCAGGTTACAGATGATGGTCTATACAAACCACGAGCTGAAAAAGCACTTAAAATCAAAAATCGTCAATTCCGCTCAATGGAAGCACTTTCTAATAACCCGGCCAATCTGGCCCGAAATTTCAACGCTTTCACTGCTTGGAATTTTATCCCTGATTTCAAGTTTAGTGTTCGTAATTCACTCCTGACCCCAGGTTGGTATTCTGAATGGTGGACTATTGGAGGGGTTTGGGATGAAACCATGAAGGGTGACTATCTGGCTACTATTATGAATCAGGATCTGGCGCTTAATATTTCTCCAGATTTCCATAGTATATTCGGATTTAGAATCTGGCGGTTTGGTGTTAACATTGGTATGACTTCCCATATTGACATGACCTTACCTGGCAATCTCCTTGGGCTACCCATGCAGGATATGCTGCTGAATGAGCCGATTGAGAATGGTGGTTTAGACATTGAAGTCATTCCCGCCGTGATCAAGTCCTCCCTCTCTTATGCTCAACCGATTTCCACGCCATTTGCTGATCTGAAGATTGGACTTGCCCTAAATAATTACCAGGCGCTTGGTTATATGCGTGTAGTCAGTGATGATTTTACCATCCTGTTAAGTCAGGACTCCATTCAGGTAACCGCTTCTGGTGAAGGCTGGGCAACCACTGCTGATATTGATGGTCATCTTGATGATCTGGATACTGATGATCTCGATCCTTCCAGCACCTTTTCCGAGCCCGGTTTTGGAGTTGATCTTGGTTTAATAGTGGATCTCAAGCCCCTGATCAAACAGGACTTGGAAGTGCAGCTCTCGATCAAGAACATTGGTGCTAAATACCAGTGGTCGGACTTGACCCACGAGGCCTGGACCTTCGAGCAGATCATGCCAGCTCCCGGAAATGCTGATACTGATAGTATTGAACAGTACCAGGTTACCGAAACGATCACATTGGGAACCGATGAAGAATTCAGTATTGATGTTCCAACTGTGCTAAACATCGCTGCTTATTATCAGCCAATTCCCTGGGTTTTGGTCGGTGCTGGAATTGAAAAAGCCTTCATCGATGAAGCCCGCTTTGGTTATAGTCCAGATTTAGCAATCAATTACCAATTGAATCTCTATCCCATGCCATGGATGGATTTCAGCTACTACAAGCAAAACCGTTTTGGAGAACCCGTTCACACCTTTGGTAGTGGTTTCCATTTCGGATTCCTGGATACAGGATTTACCCTATCCTTCTTCAATGGCCTGAACACGAATGCCAAGGGGATTGGTTTTGGTTTGAGCAGTAGTCT
>JAOZSM010000212.1:3158-5388 GCA_029939675.1 Fidelibacterota bacterium | reverse complement strand
GGGGGAGGCGGTGGTCAACCCGGCATGCAAGGATCTCGTTCAGATCAAACTGACCTGGACATATGGTTCAAAGTTGAACTTTCCCAACCCTAACGAAGATTTGTTTTTTGCTCTTTAACTCCGTCTATTAGGCGGAGTTTTTTGCGCCTGGCCGAGCGCAAAAAAAAGAGGCTGCCATTACTGACAGCCTCTTTTTAATAGTTAATTTGCTGGAAACTAGAGCATGCGCAGTCGGTTATCGACTATGTCTGCATTCTCCCGGAGATCTTCCAAATATTTAGTCCATATCTCATTTTGTCTGTTCTGAGTCATGCTCAGATACATGGCATCATACTGTGCTTTGTAATCAGCTTCGTCAAAATCACTCTTAGCATTCAAACGGACGATGACAGAACCACGGGGTGTATCAAAGACAGGGGAAATATCACCTGGCTCAGCATTTGCCAGGTAGCCAAAAATCTCATAGTAACGACCAAGACCCTTGATACTGGCATTACCTTTTGCTCCTTCAACTTGCTCGTAAACGAGACCATCACGATTTTCAATCTGAATTGTAGACCAGTCGTCATCGGCACTTAAACTTGTCAGCAAATTATCAGCGGCAGTTTTTGCCAGGGCTTGTTTCTTCTGATTCGTAAGATTTCGTTTGATGGTTACTTTGGCCTGCTCCAGAGGACGGCTTCCAGCAGGATTGATCTCAGCTAAAGAGAAAATTGCAAAATTAGTTTCATTCTGCATAACTTTACTGTGAGCTCCAAGCTCGGCAAGATAAGCAAACCGAACGGCTGATTTGAAGGACCCAACTCCAGAAACAAATGTATCCTTAATGCGCAATTGGTTGGAGTTTTGGACGGCCACTCCCAATGAATCCACAGCTTTGTCAAATCCAATTTCATCTGCCAGGAATTCAAGATTCTTCAGCTCACGCCGGATTTGATCCCGGGTTGTTTCGCTGGGACGAACTTCGATAAGGATATGGCGAGCTTCAACTTCAGGGCTTCCCTCAACGTCACGGACTGCTTCAACTTTGATCAAGTGATAGCCAAACTGGGTCAATACAGGTCCAACAATTTCACCCACTGTTGCAGAAAAAGCGGCTTCTTCGAAAGGTGGTGCCATTTTGCCTTTGCCAAACCAACCCAAATAGCCACCGTTGGGACCACTGGGTCCTTCGGAATGGACTTGAGCCATTGACTCAAAATCAGCACCAGCCAGAATCTCATCTTTAACATCATTGATCAGGTTAAGTGCTCTGGTCGTATCATTGATCGTGGCCTTAATTTCAGTTGTCACAATCTTTAGAGTACGGGTCTCATCCTGATGAAAGTCTTCAAGATTCAAGTCATAATAGTTTTGCAGCTCTGCATCAGACACTTCAACTTCGTTATCTTTCCACATGGATGATTTTACAAAAAGATAGTCCATGTCATATGTGATCTGGTTACGCATGTATTCGCCCAGGACTTCAGCTTCAGATACCTGGGTAGTAGCGATTACTTTTTGCTGTAATTTTTCGACGGGGACAATTGCTGATACCTGCTGGCGCATGGCCGAAAAGAAGTTCGCTGCCTCAGGAGCGTTAATGGCGTCCTGGTATGCGTTTAGGTCAAATTCGCCCTCTTCCGTCATGAAATACTGCCGAACAGTGGGGTGGACATTCTCGGTAAAGAAGTAACGAATCTCATCTGGAGATACAGTGATACCCTGTTCTTCAATAGTCTGACGAATAAGAATCTGAGTAACCATGGTTTCCCAAATTTGATCAGTCAGTTGGCTCATCTGCTGCTCAGTTGGCTCAACTTCGTTTCTTTGTCTGAAATTATCCCGTTCATTCTGTAGGGACCGCATAAAATTTTCACGGGTCATTTCTTCACCATTTACTAATGTGAAAGCATTGGGCTGACTTCCACCGAGAAGATCCGTGATATCGGCTCCTCCAACCAATCCACCGACACTCATGGTCAGCACGAAAACAACGACCAGAAAAATCATGATCCCGGCCATGTTGTCCCGCATTTTGTTCATCACACCCATTTTGTTCTTCCTCCTGCGTTCACTATCGCATAAATCATTATTTGTAGAATGGGGAACCGCGGACTAACCGTGGTTTAATCTTCCTATCCTGTCACAGTCTACGGCTTTGCCGCAGCGATCCTGACAACAAATTATCAGGTTAAAAAAAGCCGCCCAATATAGTTTGACACACAAGGGGTTGCAAGGGTGGCAAGGG
>JAOZSM010000212.1:0-3058 GCA_029939675.1 Fidelibacterota bacterium | reverse complement strand
AGAAGGGAATAAAGCATGCAAACATCCCCCTGTAATTCATGTACTGCAATCATCCTTGCTGGAGGAGGAGCCAAACGGATGGGGGAGGATAAACGCTTCCTCAAAGTCGGAAATGAAAATCTATTGGAGCGTCAGGTCCGTATCCTGCAGCAACATTTTGAGGAGATAATTATCTCGGCAAATGATCCTGAAAAATTGGCCTATTTAAATGTTACGGTTATCAAGGATACACACCCTGGCAAAGGTCCTTTGGAAGGTTTAACCACAGCCCTGGCTGTTTCTCATACAGAATTTAATTTTGTGATTGCTGTGGATATCCCCACCATTGATATAAATTTAGTAGAAAGAATGCGACGTCATCTGGATCATGTCTCAGCAGTAATTCCGGTCTGTATCGATGGGCATGAGGAGCCGTTATTTGCATTCTATAGTAAAAATTGCATCCCTATTTTTCGAACTGTCATGCAGGAAGGTGAATTAGCCATTCATAGGGCTTTGAAGAGGTGTCCCGTATATCATTTTCCCATGCGGGGAGAAACACCCTTGAAAAATCTGAATAATCGAAGTGATTATGAGGCTTTTGTCACTGAAAACTGATAATCTGGTTTCATGACTGACAATCCCGCAAAAACACCTCTCGCAGAGATCGCAGAGGCGCAGAGTGATGATATTAATGAGTTTAGGCATGTTTGCGATATATGGCTGTGTCTAATGTGTTTAGGTTACATTCTATGGTTTCTCAACTACTTCATGCGGTTTCATCAATCTTGACTATATTTTTAACCAATACTTTGCGGTCTCTGCGTACTTCTGCGAGAGGGATCTCTTTACGAGATCGTTATGATTTAAACCTGTGATAAATACGCTTGGATTTTATATCAGATCAGATTACCATCGGTTCAACCCACCAACATAGTCCAAGACAAATCGGTTTGTTTATCCTTAACGACGTTATGAATTTGTCTGTTAGCTGATTCAGGATTAAACTGTGGACGTGGAAAAAGTAATGAGGTGTTGGAAACTATGAAAGCCAAGATCACACGGATCAAAAATTTTAAGAAAAATACCCGCATTCAGGGGTTTTTCCTGGTGCGTGAAAAACATTTGCGCAGTACACGAACCAATCATCCCTATTTACAGCTTCATCTTCAGGATAATAGTGGTTCCATTGAAGCCAAGGTATGGGAAGATGTGCCGGCATTTGAAAAATCCTTTGATGAGGGGGATGCCGTTGTTGTGAAAGGGCGGGTCAGCGAGTATGCTCAGCGTCTCCAACTGGAAATCGAAGATATTGGCAGAGCCATTCCTGAAAAACATGCAGATTATGGATTTGACCTTGCCAAGCTTATTCCTGCCAGTAAATCAAATGTAAATCAGATGTGGCGCGAACTGGGTAAAATTATCCGGGATATGGGTGATGCACATTTAAAGACCCTGATCAGCATGGTCTATAAAAATCATGCAGATTTAATTAAACAACATCCCGCTTCCATGAAGTTGCACCATGCCTGGCTGGGTGGTTATCTGGAACACGTGCTGTCCATGGCTCAGATAGGCGTCCAGTTGGCACCGCATTACCAGGTTGATCAGGACCTGCTCCTAACCGGAATATTACTCCATGATATTGGTAAGATTTTGGAACTAAATCCAGCTCGAAAACCCGGGTACACTGATTCCGGAAAATTATTGGGACACATCGTGCTGGGACGCGATCTGGCACGGGATACCATGCACCAGATTGAGGATTTTCCTGAGGCTCTTCAACTAAAAGTTGAACACATGATCCTGTCTCATCAAGGGCAGTATGAATGGCAGTCTCCCAAACAACCCAAATTTAAAGAAGCCCTGCTATTGCACTATATCGATGCAATGGATGCCCGCATGAATATGATGACCGAGGCCATGGAACAGGATCATGAGACGGGATCCTGGACCAACCGATTTAATTACTTTCGCATTCCACTCCTCAAGGGAGAACTTGAAGAAAGTGGTGATGACTAGGACTGAAATGCCGGGGTCACTCATGGAATACCGCCGCCTGGCTCTCATGGCTTTATGGACAGGGCTGATTGCTACGGTGGGCATCTTCTTTGCATTTATCCCAAATATTGAGTTGGTTATCCTGTCAGCCTTTCTAGGGGGAATTGCCCTGGGACCCAAACGGGGGTTCATTGTAGCTGTGATCGGGGAAGCTATATTTTCGGCTTTAAACCCCATCGGCTCAGGTTTGGGGTTCCCGCTGTTGTATCTTTTCCAACTGGTCAGTGTTGGGTTGAGTGGTTTGGGTGGGGGGCTCCTGTTTACAACTGTTAAATCAATTAAGCACCCTGTTCTGCAGGCAGCTCTTTTAGGGGGAGCCGGTTTTGGATTTACTTTGGTATACGATGTACTAACTGCTTTGAGTTTCCCCTTGAGCTCAGGCATGACCGAAGGAACCCTGATAGGCAGCATCACCACTGGATTCATATTCTTTTTCATGCACCTGGTATCCAACACCTTGCTGTTTAGTCTATTTGGTCCTGGATTAGTCCGTTTAGTTGATCAGCAAATTATGATGAATGGTTTAGGTGATAATCGATGAGAATTATTGTTCTTACCATTTTAATGATACTTTCCAGTATTGGAATCCCGGAAAAATTACAGGCTCAGCTGGACCAGATTGCAGTTGTGTCAAATGATATTCCAGATTTTGGGGCAACCTCAGGAACCTGGGGAACCATGCAGTTTTACCGACCTTTTGGGTTTAAGGCCATCGTTCTGGATGAATGGCAGAATCTGGTCACGACCTATCCCATGAATGGTGAGCCGATGAATACAGATAAGCAGGGTTGGTTTACTCAGGAGTCAGGGAAATCACTCTGGTCGCAGTTACATCCCGTTCTTACAACTGAAGCTGATACTCTGGCACCTTCACTCATGGTGAACTACAAACAAGGTGATGGTGATTTCCAGGATTTTACAGTTTGGTATCATAATAGTCTGGGAAAATCCACCCGTTATGGTTGGACCTCAAAATTACGCTCTCACCAGCACTTTATTGGAGTGGAACTCTATGATG
>JAOZSM010000033.1 GCA_029939675.1 Fidelibacterota bacterium | reverse complement strand
AAATCCTGAATGTTCTGGAGCAAGTCCGAGTTGTCGCAGAAACTGATTCTACGGTAATTATTACCGGAGCTAGTGGTACGGGTAAGGAATTAATCGCTCGGGCAATCCACATGAACTCCCCGCGGCGTTTTTTCCCCATGGTTGCTGTCCATTGCGGTGCTATTGCGGAAGATCTTATGGAAAGTGAATTATTCGGTCATGAGCGGGGCGCCTTTACTGGTGCTCAGTATGCCCGTAAGGGTAAGTTTGAGATGGCTGATGGTGCTACTTTATTTCTGGATGAAATATCCACGATTTCTATTAAAATGCAGATTGAGCTACTCCGCGTACTGGAAACTAAACGTTTTACCCGGGTTGGTGGGAACCGTGAATTAAAATCAGATTTTCGGGTCATTTGTGCCACCAATCGTGATTTAAAATCCATGGTGGATACTGGTGAATTTAGAGAAGATCTTTATTATCGCTTAAATGTCTTCACCATCAATATTCCCCCGTTAAGGGAACGCATTGAAGACATCAGGCTGTTGGCCTACCACTTTATCAAACTCTACGCTGAGCAGATGAATAAGCCTACTAAACATATGGGAAAACGGGCCATGCGGGCTTTGGAGAATTATGCCTTCCCTGGTAATGTCCGTGAACTTGAAAATCTAATTGAACGGGCTATTGTGATCGGGAATGGTGAAACAGTTCAACTCAAGGACCTGCCCTTGGATCAAAGTGTGGCAAAACCAACTTGGGAATCTATCCAGGAAGTAGAGCACCATCACATTGAAGCTATTCTGGAAAAGTATGAATGGAACATCTCCAGGTCAGCCAAGGCATTGGGGGTAGATCGCGTAACCCTTTACTCAAAAATTAAAAAGTATAAGTTAGAGAAACCGAAATAGAGTCGACCAGGAAGCATTGCATGCCCCTGATCAAGATCCTACCGCTCCAATTTGCCGGGATAGAAGAACTGGAGCAAATGCTCCCTATCATTGGGTCACGTTTCAAGGCAGATATTCAACTGAGTTTGCACTATCTGGACATGACCCATTATTTTGATCCTGTTAGATCCCAATACAATGCCAATGAGATCATTCAGGAATTGCTCCCTTTATCAAAGGAAGACGAAAAAATTGTTGGGATCACAGATCTAGATTTATTTATTCCAGTACTCAGCTACATCTTTGGTCAAGCTTATCTGGGAGGTACAGCGGCACTGGTTTCCGGGCATCGTTTAGAGAATAGTCGCTATGGTTTAGCCGATGATCCAGATGTCTTTTTTAGTCGCTTATTGAAATCCATTTTACATGAGTTGGGACATGCGTTTGGATTAAAACATTGTATCCAACCCGGCTGCATCATGGTATCCTCCACTTACGTGGAAGAGATCGATCAAAAATCAGATACATTTTGTAAGCAGTGTCGCTCAGAGTTACGGCAGTTTCACCTTTGACCTGTCGCTTGCAGGTACATTTTCGTATACATCTTTAATCTCATCTTCTGCCAACTGAATAGCCAGGGTGATGTAATCGTGAACTAATAATTTCATACCTACCAATGCTGGATTTGCATAAAGTGCACGCGTAATAATATCTCGCGTTACACTTAACGCTCCGCACAATTCTTCAAGACTAACTTGATCTTTCATCCTACGGTGGGATAAATCCTGGCCAAGGGTGATCATGATGGACCGATCACCATGTCGGACGGATGTGAGCAGGTGGTTGTAAACTACGTTAATGTACCAGCGCAGTTCTCCAGGTTCCATTTTCTGATAAAAGCCAAAACGCTTTCGGTTCTCGGGATGTTTTAACTCTTGAAGCACCTGCTCCACGATAACCTCATGCAAACGAACCATCTCTTCAGCGAGTAGTAATGCCGGGCGATTCTGTTCAAACCGATGCAGACGATCAATATTCTTTCGATGCCATTCGTCTGGGCGTGACTTTAAATTTTCGATCAGATGTAATAATCGCCGAGAAAGGTGGTGACGTGTTTTAGGACTCCAATCCAGGGTTTTCCTGGTATAAGAACAATCAGTGGGAAATTGTCGATCGATATAATCTGTCATCCAGACCTTTTCAAATGGCCGTCTACCAATCAATCGCCCCCAAAGATCCCGGGCTAACACGCCCGCTCTTGCAAGGGATTTTGGGATAAATATGGGAGTCTTTTCTTTGCCGTAATAAAACCTGGTAGATAAGGTAAACAAGTCTCTAAGAGACACTGGTTTATCTGAACTGGCTAAAAAGACATTCATATCATCCAGCTCAGTTGTCTTATTAAGAATTTGATCAAATAATTTAACAACACAGCAAACATGGATATAGGGAATGGCCATGGATCCGTTACCTGGTAGTATGCTAGCATCCCACCGGTTGGAAAGCCAGATCTTCAAAAAATTATAGAGGGGTTCATATTCACACCAATCACTACAAACAGCGGCCAATCGCACAATACTACAGGGGAAGTATTGAGAATATTTTTTGACGAATCTTTCGCCTTCACGTTTGGTGATCGCATATGGGAAATCAGCATTGGTTTCGCTTCTCTCATAAACAAGATCACCTGGATCAGGAAATTTGCTGGCTACCAATGAACTGGTAAAAATAAAACGTTTAATCGACACTTTGCGAGCAAGCTCAAGTAGTATTTTAGTAGCTTGAATGTTTGTTTTTTCATAGATATCAGAATACACCTGATCCCCAAAATCGTAATAAGCGGCCAGGTGAAAAATAAAATCAAGGTCATATTCGGCGGTGGCTTTATGAAAAGCTTTTTCCAGCTGTTCCTGATCCATAAGATCAACCAGCACCCATTCCAGGTGGGGATGCGCAGAGAGTCCAGCTTCATTTTGAGTTCTTCGAGCAAAAGCAATAACCTGATAATCAGGACATAAGTGGGTTACGAGATGATGCCCGATAAATCCCGAAGCACCTGTAACCAATACAGTTGGTATCTTGTTTTTTCTTGCCATTTTCTGCAATTTCCAGTCAATCCTCAGGATTAATTGGATACTAACTAATAATACTATCTGTTCTGAAAGCGAGTATAGGAAGCAGGGGCTAGAGCAATGTCATAGGCATCTTCGATCTCATCGATAGCCATCTGAATAGTAAGATCAATATCATCACGAATGCGTTGTTCAATATCCCGAACTGAAGACTGTTCGAGAAGAGTTTGGATCACAATATTTGAGAGGCTCTGGTACACATCGATCACTTCCTCCAATTTAAAACCTTCATGGATACGAATGCTAGCAATGAATCGACCATAGTTTGCCATGGATAAGCGATCACCGGTGCGTACTGAAACTTTTAGCAAATTAAACAAAATACCCAAGTACCAGGCCAACTTCTCCGGTTCCATTTTTTGATACGAAGGAAAGCGAGAATGGTTTTCTGAAGCAAAGATCACAGCCTGCAGATCCGCCAGGATCGATGGCTCATGTTGGGTTAAGGCTTCAGCAATCTTTAGATTTGGACGATCAGCAGATTTGAATAAAGCCATGCTGTTCTTGTGATGCCACTCAATTGGAAAGGTTTTCATGTGCTCAATCACATGAACAATACGACGCTCGGGAGTGAACCGGGGGATTACATTCCAGTTCAGTGTTTTTCTCGTATAGGATGCATCCACTTCCATACGTTCATCGACATATTTCATCATCCAGGGACGTTCAAAAGGACGCTTTCCAATGACCCGCCCTAGCAAATCCAACATCATTACACCCAGCCGAGCCAGGGGGATCGGCATATGGATAGCCCGTCGTTTTTCACCAAAAACGAAACGCGTACTCAGATCAAATAATTCCTGATGACTGCTGCTCTCATCGGGACTGGCAATAAAAACATCATAAGCTTTCAGTTTGGTGGTTTGATCCAGAATGGAGCGCAGCATTCTAACCAGACAGACAATATGGATATAGGGAACAGCTGAATTTCCTTTCCCGCCCAATATAGTTGACTTCCAGGAGCGGGAAGACCAGGTATCCAGGAATTTATAGAGGGGTCCATATTCACACCAATCACTGAAGACTGCAGCAAATCTGACAACTGTACAGGGAAACTTTTCTGACCACTTTTTTGCCATGGCCTCACCAGCGATCTTAGTCACGGCATAAGGAAAATCTGCATCAAGTGAGCTTTTTTCAGTCAACCGATCTCCTGGCTTTGGGAATTCTGAAACAACCAGAGAGCTGGCAAAGATAAAGCGTTTCAATCCTAAACTGGCCGCTTCCTCAAAGATGAATTTGGAACCATTAATATTGGTTCTCTCATATTCCACATTTGGTTCATTGGAGAAATCAAAAAAAGCAGCTAGATGAATAAAATAATCAGCTCCACCCTCTTTTCGGATCCCATCCATTACTTTATGGACAGATTCCTGATCACCAATATCAGCCAGGTACCAGTTAATATTTTTGTGACGAGTAATCCCGACTTCCTGTTGATTACGACGCGCAATGGCAAAGATTTGGAAGTCTTCTTTATACATCTCTACAAAATTACGTCCCACAAATCCTGAGGCACCTGTCATCACCAATCTTGGCAGATTTTGCTCAGACATCTGATTCATCCTCCTCAGAAAAAAGCTCTAAAAAGAACATCAGTACCACGAGTCCCATCAGACCATCGCTCACGGCAGATAAGGCAATGACGGGGACCATTTCAGCAAAAAGAAAGTAGATACCAAGGAAAAAAAAAGCAATCCACTTTGCAGAGATAATGAATATCAATAGACTTTGCTCACGCAGGGGTTGGCGGGCAGCCAGAAGATAAGCCACACTCATCACAATATGGAACACGCCTCCTTGAGTTGAAAAAAATCGGTAAGGGTCAACAGTAAAACCAAACCAGGCTAAAACTTCAAAGGGTAAAGCAATTAGGGCAATGCCAACCGTAAATGAGTGGATGGCAATCAGCAATAGCACTATTTTAAATAGTTGAATATTTTTAAAGATTTGCATACGATTTAAGTGTTCAAATATCAGGCCAATGTGTTAATGGCGGTTATATTCGACCTTATTGTTACTTTATCTTCATCTTGAGTATTTCATCTGATGTATTCACAGTAACTTACACCAATTATTAAAAAGCACATACACGAATACGTATACAGGTATTAGTTCATTAATCAGGAGATATGCAAAGAAGCTAAAACTGTCCAACAAGATATTCAAGTTTGACCTACGACTATTCAACTGTCCAATGTTATATCTTTCGCCAGGGCTCTCACAATGATATTAGCTGCCAGTTTGCTGGTTATTCCGTCTAAATCATATTTAGGGTTTACTTCAGCTATCTCGATAATCCTGGTTCGGTCATCAGACGCAGCTACATCTGCTATCTCACAGACCTGTCTTGAGGTAAATCCCATGGGGCTGGGATCGCTGACACCCGGTGCATCACTGGCTCGAACTACATCCAGATCAAAACCCCAAAATATTGAATCTGCTTCAGAGTTTTTAACAACAGCCTGAATAGTCCGTTTAATGCCCTTCTCTCGGATCTCCCCCAAGTAGTGGATGTTCACACCTTTTTGCTCGATATAGTCAATATATTTTTGGGAATTGGCAAAAGTGTTAATGCCAACTTCATGGAACATCCCGGGGTCAATATGCTCTTCCTCCAATAATTGACGATAAGGTGTGCCGCTATTTCGAACCTCGTCAGCACGAACATCCAAGTGTCGGTCGATATTAAAAACAAGAGGCTGCTCCATGACGGTTGATAAAGCCTGACAATCCGGATAAGAAATATCATTCCCCCCACCCAGGATAACTACAATCTTCCCATCTCTAACTAACTGCAATACGACTCTGTATAATCTTGCGTGGATGTCTTCCAGCTTGCCATCAAGACTTACATCACCAAGATCTAATATTTGCAAATGTGCATGGGATTTGCTAACCGGATAACGATAAAGAGCTCTGCGAATCTCAGCCGGCGCTTGTCTAGCACCAACCCGACCCTTATTTCGTTTTACGCCCTTATCCTGGGGACATCCAATAATCATAATATTGGCATCCATGTAATTATTTTGATCGGAAAAGATGATGTCACCAAAGCGAATATCATTGGGATCCGCCCTGCTGGTAAATATTTTTTTACTTACCGGATTAAGATTATTAAAAAGATTCGAATTCATGTTATTTAGATTTTCCACTCCCTATAAACGTCTCTATTACAGGCAAAAGATCTCCAACACCATTCAATTATGGCCGAACAACAGGAATAGCTATTTTTTTCAGTTAACTGTTTCTAATACGACCAATGCGTTCTCTTTATTCCTCGGCATTTCTTTAACTATTTTTGACATCATTATTTGCATAGCTATTTTTTTAGAACTTCAATTTACCCGCTGAATCTTCAACAGTTTCAACTATCTTCGACTCACGTATCATTCGATATATGGATTCAATATCCGGTCCAAAGTGCCTATCATTCTCCACTACAGGAACCTTTTCTCTGATAAGTTTGTGTACTGCACCAGTGGTGGCTGAAGGTTTTAAAGGCCGGAGAAAGTCCACGCCCTGTGCTGCAGCCATCATCTCTATGGCTGCTATATACTGGAGTTCTCTGGCGACCTGATAAGCTTTCTTTGAGGCGAAATAGGCCAGGGAAACCGGGTCCTCCTGATTTGCCGAGGTTGAAATACTATCTACAGAGGAAGGATGAGATAAAATCTTAATTTCACCCAACAGTCCAGCCGCTGTATACTGTGGAATCATGTATCCGTTGTTTAAACAGGGATTTTTCACTAAAAAGGCTGGCAAATCGCTAAAGTATCTATTTACCATCCTATCAGTTCTTCTTTCTGATAATTTAGCTAGCATACCCATGGCAATACAGGCTGTATCAGCATGGTAGCCTACATAAGAACCATCAAAGTTAGCACTCATCAGTGCGACTCCATCATCTCCTTCAGGAAAGACAATCGGATTATCACTAACCGAATTTATCTCCTCCTCAATCGCTATGAGGGATTCCCTCAAAATTCTTTTTGCAGCGCCATGAGTTTGGGGTGTTGCTCTTAATACATAGGGATCCTGAACCTTTGAATCCAGGTATTTCTGGCTTATCTCACTATCAGCCAGGATAGTACTGATATTCTCAGCAGTTCTTTGTTGTTCCACATGTTTTTTTACACTGTTTACTCTTGGATCACAGGCCTTTACTGTACCTTTCAGAGCTTCAAAAGTCAAGGCAGCTGCTCCATCCAGGGTCTTTGCTGCATTAATTGCATCGTATATTGCCAGAGAGGCGATGGCAGTGACTGAGGTTGACCCATTGATCAAGCTTAAGCCTTCCTTGCATTTTAAAGTGATTGCTTCCAGGTCGGCTTTGTCTAGAGCTGCAGCACCGCTCATCAATTTATCTCCGAACCAGGCTTGCCCTTCTCCCAATAGAACCAGCGTCATCTGGGCTTCAACGGATAGATAACCTACCGATCCCTCACCTGGTGCATACGGTGTGATTTGTTGATTTAACAGATTTCGTAATAGCTCAAAAGTTTCCAGTGATATACCAGAGAACCCATGTACAGTGTTAACCAGCATCATGAATTGAACAGCCCGTACTAGTTCTTTTGCAAGCGGTTCACCTACTGAACAGGCATGACTACGTATAATATTTTTTTGCAGAGTTTCTGCTTCATCTGGTGCAATGACATGACGTACATTTTCTCCAAAGCCTGTAGTGACCCCGTAGATTAATCTGTTTTCCATCAGGAACCGTTCTATCAAGCCCCTTGATTTTTTCACCCTAACAGAATAATCAGTTGAAAATTCTACTATGGCATTATAACGAGCTACTGCAACCACATCTTCAACTTCAACAGTTCCCACCCCTAACAAAACAGTTGAAATCTGCTTGGGATCTTTGGTTAATATTGTGCTGCTTTCAATCATTTCATTCCCTGTATAGATAAGACCCCTAAAGCAAGAAGCTCTTCCTCAGTGGATCATTCTGATCCACCACAAAATTGTGAAATCCGGTTATGTAGGTTTCTCCTGATATCCTGGGAATAACTGCTGATACGCCCCCCAGTTGCTCTTCTCGAACAAGCCAGCCAGTCAGCCACGTGCCAATAACACTTTCATGAATAAATTCCTGGTTGAGACCTAACTTTCCCTCTGCATGCAATTTCGCCATACGAGCTGCAGTACCAGTTCCACAAGGTGAGCGATCAGTCTGACCATCCCCAAATACGATCTGATTTCTATAGGCTCCATCTGCGGTTCTCGCATTCTGACAAAACATTAAATCATTCAAAAAAGTTATACCTTTTTGAGTAGGGTGCTCCACCCTAATATGTTGATTAGCAATCTCAAGGATTTGCATACCCAACCTGGTCATAAAGGTTGCATTCGCTGGTTTGATCTGCAATTCAAGTGGTTCAATATCTACAAAAACAAAAAAATTGCCTCCAAAACCAATATCAACTGTGATTTTGCCATATTCAGGTAGAGGAAGTTTATAATCAGTTCCGTATAGAAAAGAAGCTACGTTTTCGAAGGTTGCTATCTTAGCATGCCCATTTTTTATGCTTACGTCGGTTTTGACTATTCCAGATGGCGTATCCATGATAACAGTGGTCACAGGTTCAACCATAGGTACCATTCCTGTTTCTACTAAAGCCTTACCCACTGCCAGAGCGCCCACACCACACATAGGTGCAAAGCCACGTGTATCAGGGAAAAACACACCAATATCAGCCTCTGAAGTTGTAGGTTCGGTTAAAATCGCGCCCACCATTTCCCTGTGTCCTCGAGGTTCGCACATGGTCATTGTACGTAGCCAGTCGTAATTCTGCTCCATGTACTCCCATCTTTTCCAGCATGGTGTTGCCATGGAGGGTTGGAATGCCGCTGGTTATAATTCTGACTGGCTCCCCAGAGGCATGGGTGTCGATGGTTGAAATTGAGTTCGTTAATTTCATTCTCGACTCCTTCTAAGTATTTGATGCAAACCTAATTGTCCGTAAATTTGCTTTACATTATTTTACTGAACCTTTGAGATTATAAGACTCTAGAATCTAGCTAAATGCCACCTATCCGACTATTTTAGGGTGTCTTATGCCCAAACTGGGTCCTGATTTCCAAAGGATAATAGCTGTGATCATTAGTTTAATCAGGTTTTGGTAAGTGAATTCAAGGAAGATGGTATGCTCACCAACCATATCTCCGATATAATTACTCATACCATGGATAAGGATCACCGGAATAACACTGCCCCCCAGACGATTGAAAAAATATGCCAGAATTATTGTATGTAAGGTTGTACCGAGTATAAAATCCATCTGTACTACCAGATAACCAGCAATCGTAGGATAATAATTTCCGATATACGGAATATCCCGTGGAAAGTGCCAGACGCCCCAGAGGACACCCAATAGGATTGCTGCAAATAGAGGAGTGCGCATCTTGTCTTGCAAATATGGTAAGGCGTATCCTCTCCAACCACCTTCTTCCAGCAAACCACCAGTATCAAAGCAGGCAGCCATAAAAAAGAAGAGTACCATTAGAAATGGCGCATCCGTTCGGAGATTAGCTAGCGATTTACTCAAAGCATCACCACCCACTATAAATGCATTTATTCCTAGAAGAACCAAAAGGTAGCTTACAGCACCCACAAAAATGATTCCGTACAGTTTTAGTGCTTGATTTCGTTCCACACCCTCACGCCAGGGTTTAAATCGGCTAAAAAATAAAGTAACTCCTTTTTTTCTTAGAGTATACCAGAGAATCAATAAACCAGCCACTGTGGGCGCCGCAGGAAATAAAAGAGAGGGGATCATAAGTGGATATTTGAACATGAGTGAAAGTGGGACAAGCACACTGAAATGGTTAATTCCCAGATTCTGTTGTGCTTCATCAAACATCTGTCCTATATCCATTGGGGCAAATGCAAACATCCAAGCTGCCGCACCCATGGCAATAAAAAGAGCCAGGAAATAAAACACCCAGAACTGGTATCGTTGAATTATGTCTTTTACCATCATCTTACTCCAATTTTTTAGAATTATTCAATAGATCAGCTTTCAGTATTGCGTTCAGCTCTAACTGCCCGAGCCTCGATGCGTTTCTTGATAATTGCGTGACGTCTGGCATTCAGTGGAAAAAACCAGAACATAACGCCGCTGATAACTAGAAACAAAAAGGGAACAATGGTCATTGTAAACAGGAGGCCAAACTCACTACCAGGGGTATTGATACCCCCTTTGGTATCGTAATTGAAAGCGGCAAGCAGAAACAGTCCTAGTGAGCTGCCAATTGCTGCGCCACCTTTCATAATTAATGAAAATATCGAGAGATATGTTCCAGCACGGTTTGTCCCTGTTTTTAGAATATCATAATCAATAATATCACCAAGAATCGCTGTGCCGGCTATAGGCCCAGGTGTCTGGAAAAGACTAGCGAAGGCACCCATGACAAGAAAAGGGAAAAAAACATCCGGTCCGGGTTCTAAAAAAAATATAAACGGGTATATAGCTGCTTGAATAACCAGAGCAACAGCCAAAACCTGATGTTTTCCAAAACGCTCAATAATTTTTTCCCAGACAGGAATACTGACGATTTGAACGATTGTTACTGTTACAATAAAAAATGGTAACTTTTCCCCGATGTTCAGATAGCTCTCCATGGCGATAAATGCCACCCCCATAAAAACTGATAAACCGACTAGACTTATTATATCAGCAACCACAAAAAACATCATGGGTTTATTGTGTTTAAAGGTTTTGAATATTGCCAATACCGATGCTGTTTTTTCTCTTTTCACGGAAATAGCTTTTCCGATTGGGGCATAAATTACCGCTAAAGTAACAAATACGGGTAATGCGATGGCTGCCGTTAAGCCAAGAAAGGACATCATCTCAGGTGAAAATTCAGCAGAGTCAAATAGAGGCAGAATTGGCGATGAAACTATAACCGGTAGAAACATGAGCAGTGCCTGACTCGAAAGCATGATAATGTTGTTGTACGAGGCTATCCTGGTACGTTCGTTATAATCCCGGGAAAGTTCAGTTCCCCAAGCGATTTGCGGCACAAAAATCAATGTGCGGAATAAATAGTAGGCGTTAATTGCCAAGAAAAAATACAACCCACCTGCTCCCTCAGGGGGACTGAACAATAAGTAAATCGCTGGTGCTCCCAATATCCCACCAGCTATAATCCAAGGTTTCCGCTTTCCAAAACGTGATTTGGTTAAATCCGATAGATAGCCTGTCAAGGGATCTGAGATAGCATCGAATATTTTTGAAAATAAGAGAATCGTCCCCATACTTGCAAGCGCAACAGCTGTGTGCTGGGCATAAAAGGCTATGATAATCATGGGCATGGGTGATTCAAATATGGCTGAACCAATATTTATTGATGAATATGCCAGAAGGCTCTTTGTTGGGACTCTATCTTTATTGATCATCTGCTTCTCTAAGAATTTGGCTATGGCTATTTATTTAGCAATTTTGTGCATTTGCTTAAGCAAATCATTCACCCAGTTTGGGGGGGCAAAAAGTTGATTAATTGTACCAGAAATGTAGGTATCACTGGCTGGTGCATAATACATAATCGAGCCCCAGGCACCATCATGTCCCCACAGAGTTATCCCCTCTCGTTCTTCGGAAAAGATTCCCAAACCCATTTTTGTATTTGTGAGACCCGGATAGGTTTTCCAATTCAGCATCTCATCCAGCGTTTGCTTCTTTTTGAATAGTCTTCCACCAATTAAGGCCTGAAGGAAATTATTCAAATCCCGGGCAGTTGTAACAACACCACCACCACCCCAATCAAAGGAAAAATTAAAGCGACCTGTCACCATGGGGAATGAAGCAGCGTAGCAATCCGATATTCTATTTTTCGGAGATCCCGAATCTGTTTCCTCTGCATATGCCAAATAGCTATCAACCATCTCAGCAGTCTCAAAAATGGATCTCCGCAAAAGTTGGTGATAGCTGGTGCCGCTGACTTTTTCAGCAATCAGGGCAAGTATGACGAATCCTGTGTCACTATAATGGAAACGTTCTCCTGGCATGGCTACTGGAGAATTGCCAAGATGATGCAGATAGTAATTCAGCATTCCAGCATCTGGATCATCAGCATTGTTTGGATCCCAGGGAGTCCATTTTTTATAGATGAAGGCGGTTTGTTCATCCAGAGAGGAATCGCCAGCACCCAGTTTTTCTAATTCAGCTTGCCAGCGGGCAGCAATTGAACCTGGTGCTCCCTGATCACCATAGTCGCTAGCAATTCCGCTTGCATCATCAGAGTAGGGATCTTTCAAACCCGATGTATGGGTAAGCAGGTGCCGGAGAGTAATACTAGACGCCCGACTGATTCCCTTTTTTACCCAGAGTTGTTTTAAGACTTCAGGCGCAAAAACTGATAATTCAGCGATTGATGTATCCAAACCATTCTTTCCAAATGCACCACTTTCCCACAACTGTAAAATGATGGTGGCTGTCATACTCTTTGTTATGCTGGCAGTATGAAATGTGTGATCTGATGTCATGGGGGCGTCACTATCGGCATTTGCCTGACCCAACGCTATGGAATGTCTGATCTTTGAATGAGGTATTTCCATCTCAAAAACCATATTGTGAATACTGGCCGGGCTTTGCTCATCAGAAGCAATTAATAGTCCGGCCAGATATTCTTCAACATTCTTCATGAGATGGTCTGAGGTAAATAAAACCCTATAGTTTTAATCTTAAACCACATCCAATGGTACGTGGTGTGCTTAAGTTATACATCGTACCTAACTCTGGTGATTCAAACCAGTATGCATATTTTGCCCGCTCATCACTGAGATTCTTGGCAAACATGTATACTTCCCAGGTATTACTCTTCACTCGAATATTCAAATCGATATTGGCGTAAGCAGGAGTTTGTTCTGCATATAAAAGAGCTGTAGTTGATTCTGCAGTATTGTTGTAATCAATACGGGTCATCAAATCCAGGCTATTCGTTAGCGGAAAAGTGTATTGGGCTGCCAGGTTAAAACTGGATTCTGGAACAAATGGTAATTTTGTCCCTTTTTCAACAGTATCAAATACTTCCTGCCCCAAAGTATCTACACCGGCAGGTGATAACAGTTCTACATCCGTTACAGCCTCTGTAAAATTTCCACCAGCGGTAAGCAGAAGCCCATCCATTGGCGTCCAGCTGAGTTCTGCATCGATACCAGCTGTATGAGCCTCCCCAACGTTTTCTGTAACGTTAAGCGACGCATAAGATCTGCTATGAACCTGCATATCAGTCCAGGAGTTATAGTAGAGAGCTGCATTGGCAACAAGATGTCCACCTAATGATGTGGTTTTTATACCCAACTCAGAATTCCAAAGTGATTCAGGATCATATGATGTGGGAGCACCGGAGAATAAATAAGCAAATGTATTCTGACCACCACTGCGATACCCTTTGGCTGCGTTGGTATAGACTAAAACATTTGCAGCCGGTTTATATGTCAGTGTTAATTTGGGATTTACTACTGTAGCATCACCACTTTCAGTCAGTGAACTTGGAGGTAGCATTGACTGTAGTAAAGCAAAGAGACCATTTGAATTGCTATAAAATTCACGTTGTTCCTGGAATACTCGTATTCCACCCAAAACATTGAGCCGAGATGTAAGGTCATAACTGACTTCCCCAAAGCCTGCTATTTGGTCAATCTTGCGCTTGCTTTCATTGAGAAACATACCTTCAACACCATCTAAAAAGGTCATACCCATGCCAACAAGAGCGCCTGCTATAGCTTGTACTTCCTCCTCTGAAACGTGTGGATCCGTATCACCGATATCACCCGATTCGTAATCGTAATCTTTATAAAAGGCTCCGACCGTCCACTTTAACGGACCATCAGTATTGGAAACCAGACGTGTCTCTGCACTGAATATCTGAAAGTCCTGTAGGTTATCAGTCCAAAGACTACTATAAGGACCCAATCCAAACATCCCCATCAAACCATTAACATCGGGCAACACAAATGCTAAATCAAAAGCGCCTTCTAAACTGCGAGTGTAATAGGATGTTGACAAAATGAGATCAGCAAAAGATGTTGCATAATCAGCCTTAAAATTATACAGAGAATAATTATCACTCAGGTTTTCCCTGCTAAGCGTAGTTTGCTGTAAATCCTCATTTGCATAATATTGTCCACCTGCCTCAGTTTGAGAGACTGTTGCTGATGCTGTCAACAGGAGCTGCTGTGTTGCTACAAATTGTCCAACCAGTCTTCCCCCATAGGTTTTATGTGTATTCACTTTCTTCATATCAAGACCAACATTATCAATCCAGCCATCATTATCTTGATAAAAACCGGTGGTACGGATAGCAAATTTATTTCGAATTAGCGGAATGTTGACCATCCCATTCACAGTCGTATTCAATCCCCCATTCTCTGTACTTGAAAATTGTGGGTCTAATTTTACTTGAAAAGCATTTGGATTAGGTTGAGTAGGAATGATGCGAATTGTACCTCCCATGGAGCCTTCACCATAAAGTGTCCCCTGGGGGCCACGCAATACTTCAACTCGTTCAACATCGAATGATGTAACAGACGGAAACATACCAGCTTCAGATACAGGTGTCTCATCCAGATAAAAACCAACGGTTGAAGCCCAACCGGCCATGGGCACAACACCACGGATAGTAATATCATTTTCTGCAGGACTGATTGATTGCAGGTTTACACCCGGAAGGGAGCTCACATAATCCCGTACATCTGAAGAACTGGTTGCCTCAAGCATTTCAGTTGTCTGCGCAGAAATTGAGATTGGTACATCCTGCATTTTTTCTGAACGTTTTCCAGCCGTGACAATGATATCACTGGCCAATAATTGTGAAGCTTTGAGCGTGAAGTCAGCGGTGCTTGCCACTCCGGTAACGACAGAAGTGCTCTGACTACTCGCCGTATATCCAATATAGCTAACCCTGGCAGTGTACTCACCTACGGGCACGTCAAGGATCACATATTGACCCAGATCATCTGTTGAGGCACCTAATGTAGTACCTTCCAATACCACATTTGCACCTGGAAGTGAATTTCCCAGCTCATCTGAAACAGTACCTCTTACAGATCCAGATTGGGCTAGTAGCGGTTGAAAACTGATCAGGATAAAGAGAGTTATTAATCCCATCAATCTCCCCACAGTATTAGTGTAACTTTGGTACATAATTACCTCCCTTAGTTGGTTAATACCAAACATTTATTTCGCTCATTTGTTCTTGGAGCTCACGTAGGTGGGCAGTTGATTTTTCACCACCCAATTTGATGATTTGATGAATTATGGCGTTAGAAATAGCAAAGGCGCCCACTGCCGAGCTATAGATGAATTCTCCGCAGATTGCAGTGACCAGTTTGTGATCAGCATACTGGAGTAGCGGTGAAACCTTGCTGTCAGTTATCGCTACAGTAGCCACGCCCTTTGCTTGCACCTTTTTAAGGGCGTCCACTGTGAAACGCATACCCTGACCAAAACTAATACCGATGACAACATCACCTGGTTTGCAGTGTCTGAGATAATCAAACAGAAATACATTAATATGCATAATCTCCAGAACTCCAGGATGGTAGGTTCGCAGCTCACCCCCCAGGAATCCTGCAATGGAGCGTGAAGTACTCTCGAAACCAATTATATATGTGCGATCCGATTCATATATGATCCGAGCGACATTTTCAATGTCCTCTATGCTTATTTTTGAAACAGTCTCATTGAGAACTTCAATATCTTTGAGTAAAGAGCTTTTTATTATGTCAGAATCGCCTGCGTTCTCTTCAACAGATTTCAGCACTATTTCATATGGATTCTGGCTTTTCTTAAAATCTTTTTGTTTATCTTTTTTAAGCTCATTGTATCCCTTATAACCCATATCCTTAGCTGCGCGTACAATGGTTGCAGCATTTACATCAAGTTTTTCTGCAAGATCCCGGGAGGTTGTAATTGCCACGTCATCTGGATTATCTATAATATATTTAATGACCCGGCGGCGCTTCTTGGGGATATTTACCAATTCTTCTTCCATTGTTATTCCTCTTTTCTCGTTTCTCTGAACTCAGGCAAAGGAGCTATTTGTTAGATAAGTGTGATGGGAAGATAATACGGACTTTCCAAATTGCAACATTTATTGCATTTTTGTATTCGTGCAACACTTTGATGTTTTTCACTTGACAAACTCTCCTTACTCGTATAAAATCCTTACATGCTGAAAAGCCCCGTTGACCGTTGAGATATTCGGTAGTGGAGGGAGATCGAAACTTGCTACTAGGTACGACATTATTCCTCCAGCCGGTTCTACAGCTTAATGGATAATGGTTTTCTGGCATAAAACGAAACATCATATACGCTGAGGTATACCACATGAAGAGCCAAACAGAAAACTATAACTTGGATTGGGGGGTTACCATTCCTGTGCGTGATGGGATAAATCTGGTAGCCAATATCTACAAACCTGAGACTCCAATGCCGGTTCCAGCAATTATCAGTATCACACCCTACATTGCTGACGGCCACCACCAAAGAGGTGTTTTCTTTGCAGAAAATGGATATACATATGTTGCTGTGGATAACCGTGGACGCGGTAATTCCGATGGAATATTTAACGGCGATGAAAATGGACCAGATGGATATGATGTCGTTGAATGGGTCGCTGAACAGCCCTGGTGTAATGGGAAAGTTGCCATGCGTGGTCCGTCATTTATGGGTGGTAATCAATGGATCACTCTAAAGGAATTTCCACCAAACCTAAAAACCATCATACCGGGAGCAGCAACCTATTTTGGTACAGTAACCCCGTTCATGAAAAACATCTTCCATATGGAAGAATACCAATGGTGGGTCAGCGTAGCTGGCAAAACACCGAATGATAACCTTGGTGGTGATGATGAATTTTGGAAAGATAAATATAAAGAGCTCTACACCAAAGGGCTCCCATACAACCAATTAGATAAGTTGGCTGGCATTCCATCAGATTTTTTTCAAACCATACTTCAGCACCCCACTGTTGATTCTTATCATGACAACAAAGTGATGACATCCGATGACTATAAAAACATAGATATTCCCATTCTAAGTATCACCGGACAATACGATGACACCCAAACCGCAGCTATTAAACATTTCAAGATGCACATGCAGCATGGTTTGCCTGAATCCCAATCAAATCATTACCTGCTCATCGGCCCCTGGGATCATGGTGGTGTCAGTACACCCTGCCGAACTGTTGGAGGGTTAGAGTTTGGCAGTAATTCAGAGCTTGACTTAAATAAATTGCACAAAGAATGGTATGACTGGACCTTGAATAAGGGTGCAAAACCTGAATTTCTGAAAAAGAGAATTACTTATTATGTAACTGGCTCGAATAAATGGGAATATGCCGATAATTTTGAAGATATTTCAGCTGAGCCAAAACAATTTTATCTGAATTCGGAAAATGCACATGCAAATGATGTTTACCTCTCGGGATATTTACAAAGCGCCAAATCGAGTAACTCAGTCCCCGACAAATATATCTATGACCCTTTGGATGTAAGTAAGCTGCTTTACGGAAGAGAGCAGGATAACAATTACCTGATTGATCAACTCTTTGTGCAGAGCCTCACAAAGGACGGACTTATTTATCACTCCCCTATTTTTAAAAAAGAAACAGAAATCACAGGTTTTGTGAAAGCAAAATTGTGGATAGAGTTAAACGTACCAGACACTGATTTTCAAGTAACATTATACGAAGTAACCTCAAATGGGCAACAAATAAGACTTACCCAGGACTTTCTCAGGGCACGCTACCGGGAGTCAAACCGCAAAGAAAAATTGGTCATACCCGGTGAAGTAAATGAGTATGTATTTGATGAATTCGCATTCTTTTCCAGGCGCATTGCCAAAGACAGTCGCTTACGTGTGGTTATCAGTAGTCCAAATACCTGGTTTTTTGAAAGAAATTATAATGGAGGAGGTATCGTAGCTGCGGAATCGGGTGAAGATGCTCGGACAGCAGAAGTGAAACTTTATCACGATACAAAACACCAGAGCTATATACAGTTACCTATAATTCAATAAAGGCAGCTATGGAACGTCACCTATGAATGATAGACATAGAAATATAGACTTAGAGTGGGCTGTAAAAATCCCTATGCGAGACGGCGTCCTGCTTAATGCGACCTGCTATAGGCCAAAACATAAATATCCACCACCGGTAATATTTATTCTTACTCCCTATATCGCAGACACCCTGCATGAAAGGGGAATCTATTTTGCCAGCCATGATTATACTTTCGCTGCAATTGATTGCAGGGGACGGGGCAATTCCGAAGGGGATTTTGTACCTAATGTAAACGAAGGCCTGGACGGACATTATATAGTGGATTGGATTTCTGCTCAACCCTGGTGTAATGGTTCAGTAACAATGTGGGGTGGGTCATATGCAGGCTTAAATCAATGGATGACCCTAAAAGAATTTCCCGAGGGATTGAAAACTATTGAACCTGTTGCAGGAGCTAAACCTAGTGTTGATTTCCCACAGGAAGGAAATGTTTTTCATTGCGAAGAAATGCAATGGCAAACCCTGGTAAGTGGTAAAACACCCAACAGAACCCTTGATGAGGATGCACCCCAGCAAGCTAAACCGGATAGTTACATCTACGATCCCCTCGATACCAGTCCAGGGGAATTGGAAATGGCTGGGGGTGAAAACTGGATTACTGACCAGCGATTTGCTCAGGTATTCTCAGATGCTGCACTAATTTATCATAGTTCGTCCTTTCCAGAAAATACAGAAATTACTGGCAATATTAAATTGACTACCTGGGTAGAACTTGATGTTCCAGATACAGATTTTCAAATAACACTTTATGAAATCTTAAAGAGTGGTTCAAGTATTAAGCTCACGGAAGCATTTCTGAGAGCGCGTTACAGAAAATCCCTTCGAGAAGAAAAACTGATAGAGGCAGGTGTGATAAATAAATATGTATTTGATCATTCTCCTTTTTTCTCAAGAGAAATGGCCATAGGAAGCCGTTTGAGATTAATCATTCGTGCCCCCAACAGCATTTTTCACGAAAAGAATTATAACAGTG
>JAOZSM010000211.1 GCA_029939675.1 Fidelibacterota bacterium | reverse complement strand
TTGACCCAATAGAAGCAGCCCGTAAGAAAATGGTACTTAATGCTGAGAAGTACCCAGTTCATAAATCAAAGGGTAATTCTAAGAAGTATACTGAGTTGTGAAAGGGAATGGCCCAAAGATTCACCCCTTGCAGTGATGTACTTGTGAACGCTCTGGTATAAAGATCCTGAGAACGGACTCCCCTTCGATTTCGATTTCATTAGAGCTATGCCACGTCCAAAGCTCGAAATTCCTGTTTTTTCTCCAAGTCACAATCTGTATAACCACGATGTAGAATTAGTTATGACACCATTGAAAAATGGACAACAACACTGGTCGTTAAACTATATCATACCCGCTGATACTATATCATTCTAATATCATTCTAAGAGCCATTGGGTTTAGTAATTATCGTAAACCCTTGCTATAGATGAGTTCTTCACTATTGGCACAGGCCTTGTATAAAGGCCCAGCATGACACTGATAACACCTACTTTTATGATACACCAAAATTTATTGGGTAGCCAACGAAACCGTTTTGTTTTGTATGTAACAAGTGGCAAAAAGGGGAATTAAAATGAAACAATTACGAATAGCCCTGGTGACCTTGATTCTTAGCAATATTGTATGGTCGCAGCCTCTTACCCAAACTTTAAAAGGTCGTGTGGTTGACCTTGACACACAAGCGCCACTTATCGGAGCCACTGTAATCATCAGAGATACAGATCCAGTCCGTGGAGCCACAACCAACCCAGATGGTTTCTATTGGGTCGCTTCAGTTCCTATTGGACGATATGATATCCAAGCCAACTATATGGGCTTTGAACCAAATGTTATTCCTGAAATCGTAATTAGCTCAGCAAAAGAAGTAGTTCTGAATATCCAACTTAAAGAAATGGTATTGGAAGCCGAGCAGGTTGTTGTGGAAGGCAATATTCAAAAAGAAAAACCGCAAAATTCCATGGCAGTAGTTAGTGGCCGCAGTTTTACTGTTGAAGAAGCTAGAAGATATGCTGGTGGAATTGATGATCCGGCACGATTAGCATCTTCATTTGCTGGCGTTACCGTGGGAGCTCCTCAGGATAATGCAATTGTAGTTCGCGGTAATTCACCAAAAGGGCTGCTCTGGCAGATTGAAGGTGTCAAGGTGCCAAATCCAAATCACTTTCCTGATATTAATGTTGCTGGTGGCGGATTTGTATCCATCCTAAGCAGTCAGGTTTTGAGTAATTCTGATTTCTATACGGGAGCTTTTCCAGCAGAGTACGGCAATGCCTTAGCTGGTGTATTTGATGTAAGCATCAGAGAGGGAAACAGCGAAAAACGAGAGTATACTTTGCAGGCAGGTGTATTGGGGTTGGATATTGCCGCTGAAGGACCACTTTCGATCAGCAAGGGGGCTTCGTTTTTATTCAACTATCGCTATTCAACAATGGCAGTCATCGCTGATTTGATACCCTCGGAACAGATTCCAAAATATTCTGATTTAGCCTTTAAAATTACGATTCCTACAAGTAAGTATGGAAAATTTGCACTCTGGGGCCTAGGGGCCAAGGATCTAAATGAGGAGTACGAAGAAGCAGATTCAAGTTTATGGAAGACTGCCTGGGACCGTGTGGCATATGACCTGAAAATTGATATGGGTGCTTTAGGTTTGTCACATAAATACTTGCTGGGAAGAAAAGCATATTTGCGATCAAGCCTGGTTCAAACCCAATTTCAATCTCGTATGCATATGAAACGATTAGATGATTCATTAATCCTTCAGGATAACCTGATTTTGAATGATAGGTCAGGATCCATGACTTTTACTTCCTTCCTGAATACAAAATTTAACGCCCGACATACAAACCGAACCGGGTTAACCGTAAATCGACTGGCCTACAGCTTCCATCAACAAGCTGCATTGAATAATTTGTTACCATTAACCAGCCTGGTAGATGAGCAGGATGCATCTTATCTGCTACAGGTATATTCCCAATCAAGAATGAATATAGGGCAGGAGCTGGTCCTCAATGTGGGATTCCACTCCCAAACGTTTGAAGTTACTACTGAGACCAGTTTCGAACCGAGATTGGGATTAACCTGGAATGTTTCACCTATCCAGACCCTGAGTGTGGGATACGGGAACCATAGCCAACTTGAAGAGTTGCGAGTCTACTTTGTTGAACAGAATATTGATGGAGAGGTCACTCAGCCGAACCAGGATCTTGGGCTCTCAAGATCTCATCACCTGGTTCTTGGATATGAACATAGGCTAACTCACAATTTACGGCTGAAAGTTGAGCCCTATTTACAGAAGGCATATAATGTTCCGGTTATACCAGACAGCTCATTTTCAATGCTGAATTTCAAGCAGGACCTCACATTTAATAGCACGCTTGAGAATGAGGGAACAGGCACGAATTTAGGTATTGATGTCACTCTGGAGCGCTTTCTTGAGAACAATATGTATTTCTTGATTACGGCCTCTTTCTTTGACTCAAAATATGTTGGTGGTGATGATTTGGAGCGATCAACTGGTTATGCTTCCGGTTATGTTGTGAATGGTTTGTGGGGCAAAGAGTATTATCTCGGTAAAACACGGGAGAATGTACTAGGTGCTAACATAAAACTATCTGCCGCAGGAGGGACACCATTATCTCCAGCTAATCTTGATCGAACCAGAGAATTACAACAATTTGTAACTGATGAATCTAATGCTTTTGAAGAGCGGGCTCCCAATCAAGTGTTTCTTGATATTTCGTTGATCTATACGAAAAACAAACCTGCCTACTCCAGCACGTGGGCACTTCAACTAAAAAATGCCCTGGGAGCTAAATCGCTTTATTATTACGACTATGACTATGTCAAAGATGAAGTATTCGCCGTGGAAGAGGCCATCGTAGTTCCTTCGCTAAGTTATAAGATCGAGTTTTAATCTAAAGATATATAGAAATCAATATGACATTACTAAAGGGGATATGTAATGAAAATATGTGCAAGGTAAAAATGATCAATTATAATTTCCAACATGGATAACCCCGATGATTCTATTGAACTTTGATGGCTTTTATCAGAGGAAATGGATAGAAATAGAAAACAAAAAATAATGGAATATACCAAGAACAGGTAGTGTGAAATGCTTTTGGATATTAAGTCCCCATAAAAGTATTGAAAAAGGAAATGGTTATGAATTCAAACAGAAGAACAGCTATAATATTAGGAGTGCTGTTGATATCCGGTATTGTATTCGGAATATTGAATTCTATTCCGACTTTGGAGAAAGCAGATTATCTGACTGAATTATCAGTAATTAAAACTCAAGTTATGGTTGCAGTATTTTTTCAATCAGCCATGGCCATTGTGTATGTATGTATTGCAGTATTATTTTACCCAATAATTAAAAAACATAGTGAAAGCCTTGCAATTGGGTATTTCGGATTCAGGATTATCGGGTCGACATTTCTTTTTGCTGGAATATTCTCGCTTCACCTTTTGTTAATGCTCAGCCAGAGTTTTGTGTCATCAGATCAGCTCAATCCAACCAATTTTCAAACAACTGGAGAATTGCTTAGAACAGGTAGAGATATGATGAATCATATCGGAATGATACTACCATGGAGTATAGGTGGCCTAATACTTTATTTTTCCCTATTTAAATCGAAGATTGTACCTGGGTGGCTGTCAATCTGGGGTTTTGTTGGTGCAGTATTAACTTTAATTGTGACCTTAATGCTAATGTTGAATTTCACTAAGATTGTGACACCAACTTATTTTATAATGAATACGCCAACCGCTCTATTTGAGATTTCTTTCGCAATATATCTTATAGCTAAAGGTTTTAATCCAACCGTTATTAATTCAACAGAGAAACGAGATTTACTATGAAAGTATTAGTTCTAGGGGCCAGTGGGGCTACAGGCAAATTAGTTGTTCTACAATTGATCAAAAGACAGATCAGTATTCGAATTCTTTTTAGAGAAACGGCCGCGCTCTCTACAGAGATACAGCACAATCCACTTGTTGAAATTGAACGAGGAAATATTTCGGAATACAGCAACCTGGAAATGCATAGCCTCATACAAGATTGTTCTGCCATAGTGTCTTGTCTTGGTCACAATATCACACTCAAGGGAATGTTTGGAAGCCCACGTAATTTAGTGTTTGATGTTGTAAAAAATATCTGCGAAGTAGTTAAGGAAGAAGCTGATAGAAAAGTTAAGCTTATTCTGATGAGCACTACCGCATATACAAACATTACAAAGGGAGAGGTAAATTCATTAGGAGAGAGAATTATCCTTTCACTTCTAAAACTACTTCTTCCACCTCATCGCGACAATGTTTTGGCAGCTGATTACCTAGTCAAAAATATTGGAAGCCACAATGAGCAGATAGAGTGGATAGCGGTACGTCCAGATACATTAGTTAACGAAGATAGTGAACAACCCTACGAAGTCTATGAATCTCAAATAAGAAGCCCAATATTTGATGCGGGAACAACGAGCAGAATTAATGTAAGCCATTTTATGGCTGAATTGTTAGTCGATGACAGATTATGGCAAGAGTGGCAATATATGATGCCAGTAGTTTATGGTGAGCAGGTGATAAGGGATACGGCAAAAGCTATAGCCTTAAATAAGTCCTAGGGGAATAAGACAATGATTCACTCTAGCAAATATCATCTAATTAAAGATGCCGGACATTGTGCCAATATGGATAATCCAGATGAATTTAATAGCGCTTTGATGACTTTTATTGGTGGGAACAAGTAGACAGAGTAAACAAGAGTTAAAAGGGTATAAAATGAAAATAATAGCAATCGTTTTCTTTATAATATCTCGAGTTGCCATACTTGATGCACAAGAAGGATTATTTGTAAAGTTTAGTCTTGGAACAGGTTATACAAACGAGTATTCAAAAATCAATGAATCAGGGCTTTCTATTGCAACTAAAAATCATGCAATTGGCTGGGGTATAAATGATAAATATGCTGTACATATTGGGGAGTTTGGGGGTTTGAATAGGGTAAAAGTCGGAGAGTACAATTATGTAAATCTGGATGCATTTGGACTGGGGTTTAGTTATCGAACACCCCTTGATGTTAAGCTGTCAGTTTTAGGGGCTTACAGTAAGGTTTCGTTTGCCAAAGAGTGGTCGGAGGCTTTTGGTGATGATGGTGGAACAGGATTTGGAATAAATATGAGTATAGATAAGGAATGGTTTGCTGCAAAAAGATGGGGACTTCGGATAGGTCCCCAAGTATTTTGGCTTAAAACAATAGAAACAGACTATTCATTTTTAAATGTAAGTATAAACGGGAGTGTCGTATTTTACTTAACACCTGTCCGGTAAACCCAGTACGACATTGAATACACACTCAAATTGTCAGTCTTTATTACATTTGTCATATAGGGTCTAATAAAGTTTAAAGAGAAAATCCAAATGAA
>JAOZSM010000210.1:3536-5415 GCA_029939675.1 Fidelibacterota bacterium | reverse complement strand
AAGCTCACATTATTAAATGGGAGTTTTCCGGAAGTGATTCCACTCATTTTATGCGAACAGCCCTGCCTGATAAATATCAAAACATTCAACCCAGACCTTTTACCGGTGATCGCTCGCTGCCTGAAATTCCCCGGATAGATGAAAAATCTGAGACTCTTGATGAGAGTATATTGCGCTTGGATTTTCCTCCCGTGGGTCGGGAAGAGTCCCTGAACACAGCTGCTGAATACGTTGATTTAATCTGGGTTGCTACCGCAGCAAATCTGACAGATGGTCAAATCAATGATCCGAATGGTGCTGCCGTCCAAACTCCTGACTGGATTCAGATCGGTCAAAACCAGCAGATGGCTTACAAGTGGGGCGGATTTTCAACTGTTGAAGGCTATGTTAACGGTCTTGCTAACGGAAAATACGCTGGTGATATGGCCACATCGGCAGTCAGTGCTTACGCCGTCGGTGTCGATTGTTCTGGATTTGTTTCCCGGTGTTGGAATATGCCTCAACATTATTCCACCTGGATGATGAGTAATACACAGCCCTTGATTACACTGCCTTATTCCTCGTGGTATGATCTCCAGCCGGGAGATGCTATTCATAAAGTAGGTCACGTCAGATTGGCTGTACTCTGGAATACGAACGGAACCATTCTCGCTGTAGAAGCTGGAGGAGGATGGATCACCCACTACCAGGCCTATTCAATCAGCCAGCTATCCGCTTATCAACCGCGCTACTACATCTATATGGAAGGCCTGCCTGCCACCGTAGAACAACCCACACTAAGTTCTGTCAGCAACACCGACAGTACCCGCATTACCTGGTCCATATCTGACACCACGGGAATCCAGGGAGTTCATCTTTATCAAAGGGATATTTTTCAGGCAGATGACTGGAGTCTGGTAAACAACGCCCTGCTTCCTGTTGAGCAATCCAGTTTAGCGCTGCCCCTCTCCGACCTCTCGCTTGGTTATCAGGTTAGATCTGTTAGTAATCTGTCCGTGGAGACTGAGAGCTACCCTTCGGATTCCTACGCTTCTGCTAATAAAACCCCTTCAGAAAAATTGCTTATTGTGGATGGATTCGATCGTACCACCGGGAGTTATCCCTTCCCATATCACGATTTTGCTCAGCGTATGGCGACTGCTTTGGGCCGATTCACCTTTTCCTATGAAACAGCTGACAATGCTGCTATGCTTAGTGGATTAATTGATTTGACCCACTATACAGCTGTTTTCTGGTTGGTTGGAGACGAAAGTACGGTGGATGAGACCTTTTCAAACTCTGAGCAGGACCTCATTGAAGCTTATCTCAGGCAGGGCGGAAAACTCTTTGCTTCAGGATCAGAAATCGCCTGGGATCTTGATTCTCAGGGAAGTGCTAATGATCAAAATTTTATCCATAACTACTTAAAAGCAGTCTATAACACTGATGATTCAGAGAGTTATACGATTCAGGGTGAAAGTGGAACCCCTTTTGAAGGAGTTACCCTTAACTATGATGATGGTAATGACGGAGTTTACGAGGAAGATTATCCAGATACTTTTGTTGCAACAGGTGGCTCACAGGCTGTTTTACGTTACGCCAATAATATGATCGCTGGCACTGCCTATACCGGAACTTTTGGGACTGGAACGGCTACAGGCCAGGTCGTTCTGTTGGGCATTCCCTTCGAGACCATTTACCTGGAAGATCAGCGACTGGATCTGGTTACGGCAATTCTCGATTATTTTGGTTTGTCCACAGTTTTGCCGGTCACAGAAAAGATAGAACTCCCAGCGACCCAACTACTTAAGCCCTTTCCTTCCCCTTTTAATAGTACTACGCAGATTCGGTTTCAACTTGAAGAGCCGGGTATGATAGATCTGAGAATCTACGATTTGCG
>JAOZSM010000210.1:1848-3436 GCA_029939675.1 Fidelibacterota bacterium | reverse complement strand
GTTCATTTTAGTAAGCCTTTTCTTTTAAATCATCCAGGGACAGTTTCTTCAAATCCATGGCTCGCCAGACATAAACGACATAAGCAATCACAAACGGTATCAGAAAAGCCACATAGGTCATAACTGTCAGAGTATAGTGAGTTGATGATGCGTTGTAAATTGTCAAACTGGACTGGGGATGAGTCAAGCTGGGATAAATACACGATCCGTTATAGCCCACCAGAAAAAAGACCACCAATCCAACAAGAACTGTTCCTGCGCCACCAAACCAGATCCCATTATTGGCATCCTTGAATTTGGTGATGTAAACACTCCAGATCACCAAACCGAGACCGGCTAACAGCAGAATAATATTTAGCGGGTTGGCAATGAGATTATTCGCAAATTTATAGGACACAAGTTCAACCTGTCCACTTCCTGCCACGCCATATCCTGACATAAACAAGAGGCTGACCAGTACGACGAGTAAAAAGATCAGCTCAATCAGAAAATTCATCCCGGCCGACTTTCTTAAGCGACCTTCCAGTTTTGGGGCAGAATTAAAATCAAGATTATTCAACAGATATTGGGACCCCAGCACTCTAGCATTAAAAACCAGGAAAAGACCCAGGCTAACATTGAAATAATTGAAGGCCGCTTCCAAGCCTCTCAGCGAGTGAGTCCAGGTCACAAAACTATAATCATTCAGCTTAAAGTTGGCACCTGTAAAAAAGGTTCCTACAGCCGTACCAATTAAAAGCACTCCTACCACACCATTGATCAGTAGAAATATTTCATACCCTTTTTGTCCTAGAAAATTATTGGGTTTTTTACGATACTCATAACTCACAGCTTGAACAATGAATGAGAATAAGATCAAGGTCCAGACCCAGTAGGCACCTCCAAAACTGGTGGAATAGAGTTTCGGAAAAGCGGCAAAGATTGAACCGCCAAACACGACCAGGGTTGAGAAGGTCAACTCCCATTTCCGTCCCAGTGAATTGACAATAAGGGTTTTTTCGTCTTCAGTTTTTGCCACATCAAACAACAGGGTTTGCCCCCCTTGAACAAAATTTAAAAACAGGAACAGTGCGCCAAGTGTCGCAATCAGAATCCACCAAAACTCTTGCAAGGTCACTAAGTCAAGGTTGCCGATCATTTTACTTCCTCCGGACCTTTTTTAATCTGGGTGATCATAATTTTAACTTCTGCAATCAGCAGAACAGTAAAGAGGACCACAAACATGAAAAAGGTAGTTGCTACTGTTCCAGTGTCCAGATTGGTACGGGCAATACTGACTGGCAGCATATCCTGAATAGCCCAGGGTTGACGTCCAACCTCTGCTACTGCCCACCCGGTTTCCTGAGCCAGGATTCCCAGGAAAAACATGGGGAGACCAATTATCAACAGCCATTTAAGCTGTTCAATCTTTCCTTTTAGGGTAAAAAACAGGAATAGGGCAAAGACAGCAATAAAAAGGCTGGCCAGAATTACCATAGTATGAAAGCTGTAGAACATGATCCCCACTGGCGGTACGGCATCTTCAGGTTTTTCCAGAAAACCATATCCAAAATAAGCCTCATGCTCTCTAAAGCTTTTCAACGCCTCT
>JAOZSM010000210.1:0-1748 GCA_029939675.1 Fidelibacterota bacterium | reverse complement strand
TGCTGCATCCAGGCATTGGCCACTAATATCCATAGAGCTGACAGATTGGACCCAATGGCTACCATGTAAGTTGAGAATAGGTGGAATTTCTTAGAAACCCGATCCCAGCCAAAAAACATGACCGCAAAGAAGGTGGACTCCAGGAAAAATGCTGCAATTCCTTCAATGGCCAGAGGTGCGCCAAAAATATCACCAACCATCCAGGAGTAATTAGACCAATTCGTACCAAACTCAAATTCCAGGATAATTCCAGTCGCCACCCCAATAGCAAAATTAATCCCAAAAAGTTTCATCCAAAATTTGGTTAAACGGAACCAGGATTCATCACCAGTACGATAATAAATCGTCTCATAAAACGCAATAATCCAGGAAAGTCCCAGCGTGAGGGGAACAAAGATCCAATGGTACATTGCAGTCAGGGCAAACAAGGATCTTGCCCAATTCACCATGCCAATATCTACAGCTTCTACCACGAGCTACTCCTATTCAATTTTATCTATATAATTCTGTTTTAAGCTAAGTTCCTGTATGACATGATCAGCACGTTCTTGATCTGTACTAAAATTTGTTTTGAGAAAATTTGGAAAGAAGAATACCTTTAAAATCGCAAACATAACTAACAGCTTGATAATAATGATCTTCCACAGGGAACGACCGAGAGTCATCCGCCTGAATCCATCCCGATAAAAATGGTAAACTCTCGCAGGTATGGATCGATCGTTCATGTAGTAAGTATAATCATTAGTTGATTATTACCAACTTTTATATTTACCAAACTATTGCTACTAGTGTCCTGTAATTCCCTTTTTGCTGTTGCTCAGATTATTAAGAATGGAAGGGTTTAAACAGGGGGGGGTTGGACCAGGTTGGGATTCAAATCCCAACCTGGAAGAATCAAAGGTCCAGCCCTAATGACAACTGGCCATGAGGTTCAGAGAAATGAGAACCACCAACGCCGAGCAATCGAATGGGTTCGCCAGGGATCCAGTTTTTAACCAGTAGCTTACTGGCAATGCGATAGATTTCCAGTCCATTATCCAGGGGTTCTGAAACCGTGTGCTGACGGGTAAATGTGGTAAAATCACCATAGCGCATTTTGATGGTAATGGTTGCTGCCATTAATTTTTTCTGCTTCAATTGTTCAGCTACTTTGAAACTGAGCTTTTCCACGATTTCCAGTAACTCTTCCTGATCTGCTATGTTTTTGGAAAATGTTCGTTCAGTACTGATTGACTTGGTCTCATGATCCTCATGAACCGGACGATCATCAATGCCTCTCGACCATTTTACCATGGCCTTTCCCAGTTTTCCAAATCGTTGAACCAACTGGTCTTCAGGAAGGATGGCCATGTCAGTAATTGTGTAAATTCCATATTTTGCCAGACGCTCATTGGTCTTTGGGCCTATACCTGGAATCTTCATAACCGGCAAAGGACCCAGGAATTCGATCTCGGTACCAGGGAGCACCACGGTAAGGCCGTTTGGTTTCTGAAAATCTGAAGCAATTTTAGCGATCATTTTATTGGTGGCAATCCCCACGGAAGCGGATAATCCTATATCTCTTGAGATTCTTAACTGAATTTTCCTGGCAATCTCAGTCGCTTCGATCCATTCATTGGTCTCATCACTCAGGTCCAGATAGGCTTCATCTATACTTACCTGTTGAATGATGGGTGATGCTGCACGCAAAATGCCCATGATAACTTTCGAATACATCCGGTACATGCTGTGTTGTGAGGAAATCACAA
>JAOZSM010000209.1 GCA_029939675.1 Fidelibacterota bacterium | reverse complement strand
GTACTTCTATCGGCTTCAAGCAGGTAAGTACAATGCTGTGAAGAAGATGATTCTGTTGAAATAAATATGGCTGATTTGAATTGTTTAGAAAGTCAAAAGAGGAGCCAAATATGCTAAGAATTCAAGCTCGACTAATTCTAATAGTTTTATTATTTATGACTCAAAACCTATTTGCCATCAATGGTTTTACGCGGAGTGAAGAAATTAATATGCCCGATCCATCAAACAATATTGGTGGCGTAGGTAATATGATTTCAGGTGTTGATGTTGATGGAGATGGGCTACTTGAAATCTATTTAGTTAATGACAATTGGGGTGATGATCCACGAGAGTTAATTCCCCGCATCTATAAACTGGAGAAAGACGGATTTGGGTGGAATGTGGTCTGGGAAGCGATAGCTCCTGTAATGGCCCAGAACACCTGGCCCACACTCTCGCTGGCTGATTTGGACAATGATGGAAAGCAGGAATTGGTCTGGGGAATTGTGAATAATTTCGCAACCGAAAGCAACCCATATCGAATCGTAGTTTATGAACATCTTGATGGAGATTCATTTGGCGTTTCTGATGGCTTTGGCAACTATAATCCCAATGCCTCATGGACAGTATGTGATGCCGATAATGCAAATATGCGTATTGCAAAATGGAGTATAATGGATATTGATAATGATGGTATCGATGAAATTCTATTTGCTGACCGTGGAGGATATTTGAATTATGGTGCATTAAGTGTTTCAGATATACCTGATAATGGTGATGGTTCTGAGATATGGTCACTTGAAGTTAGCAGTGATGACTTTACCTATAATGCTAATAGCAAGTGGGATATTGGTGTCATTGGCAACAGTTTCTATACTTTTGATGATGTTGCAATTTCCAAAACTACCTGGAATGGAGTTACCTGGGAATACTCCGAGTTAGATCCATTACCTGGCGGAAGGTCATTTGATGCAGTTCAATCAGTTGATCTTGATGGAGATGGACTTGAAGAGATGATCACGGGTGACTACCATTATGGTGATGGGACCCGTCACATTTGGCTTCTCCAGGATGATGGATTAGGAGGTTTGACCCGTACAGCGCTATTTGATGTTAAAGATCTAGACCCAGAAGAAGGAGGTCGACTTATTGGTGGTGCTCATGGTGACATAGATGGTGATGGTAATATGGATTTTGTGTTTGGTTCACGATACTCTGGTCCTCCAAATGCTCCAATATTTCGTCTGGCCTATCGTGGAGGTGACATCACATCTTCTGATAATTATGAATTTACGATTATTGACACAGGTTATGTTGCTGAAGGGGGAGTATGGAATGTTATCGATATTGTTAATATGGATGATGATCCGGACTTAGAGGTAGTTTACACTTCAAGTAGCTCCTATGGAGGCGGACCGTTTTTAGACCCAATTAGTGGTCCAATTATTGTCCTGGATCTTGAACCACCGCTAGTCTTTGATTTCTTCGCTGTTCTAACCATTTCTGATGACTTGGGCAGTACCATTGATTTGGAATATGGCACATCACCTGCAGCCACTGATGGATACGATGCTGGTTATGATGTATACTCGCCACCTTCACCCCCTACAGGAGCTTTTGATGCACGCTTTACAATAGGTGGTGATGATTATCTCAGTGATTTTCGAACAACTATTTTAGAGAGTAACTCAATCACCTGGGAAGTTCAGTTTGCCATGAGCTCAGGTGCAGAAAATATCATCCTGGAATGGGATCCTGCTGAACTGCCTGGTGAAGGTATCTTTTCACTGGCAGATGTAATCACAGGTGAATTTGTTAACGTTGATATGCGTCTCAACTCAAGTGTCATAGTTGATCAGGCATTTATCACAGCGTTAAATATAACTTATACCAGTAGAATCCTTCTGGCTCAAAATCTGGATATTGGCGGTGACGAAGACCTGCAGCATTTACTGACTCATGATCCAATGATCAGTTTTGACTATTTCGATGGGTTGGGAGAAGCTCAAACCCACTACCAGGTACAAATCTCAAGTGACCCCAATTTTCAGGGTGCTCCTGTCTGGGATACTGGAGAAGTTGCCAGTGCTGCTACTACAATCCAATATGACCAGGGTTTGTTGGCTGATGGTGCGACCTACTACTTGCGGGTTAGAGTTGCGAGTGGGGATTTCTGGAGTGACTGGTCAGAGCTTGTCTTCAGGATGAATTCAATACCTGCTGCCGCTGTTCCTCTGGCACTGATAAATGATGCAGTGGCAACAGCTGAGATCCTCCTCAATGTAGCCAACGCTTTTGATGCTGAAGCAGATATACTGAGTTATGATTTTCGTCTTTATGCAGATGAAGCGCTTAGCATAGGGGTGGATTCTGCCCTTATGGTCCTGGAAGGTCTGGGAGAGACCTCCTGGTACGTCCCAGCAATTCTCAACGATAATGCCCGCTATTGGTGGACCGTTCAGGTCTATGATGGCTATGAATATAGCGCAATAGCTGGCCCTGAGAGTTTTCTGGTTAATAATTATAACGATGTTCCGGATGAATTTAGCTTGTTATCTCCTGAAGCTGAAGAAGTGATAACATCACTTCTTCCCAGGTTGACCTGGGAGCCTGCCACGGATCCTGATCCACTGGATGTTGTAGCCTACGTGCTTTATCTGGATACACCTGCTCCGGGAGTCATCACAATCGAAGTTGGAGCAGACACCTCTTATCAAGTTGAATCTGACCTGGTAGATCAGAGCATGTATCACTGGAAAGTGGTTGCATCAGATACCTATGGTGAGAGTAGGGAGAACACTGGAGGTTATCAGAGTTTCATGGTGAACACCGCCAATGATCTTCCTGAATACTTCGATTTGCTATATCCGGTTGATGACATGATGGTAACGTCATTAGCACCAGAGTTTTTGTGGGAAGCATCATCAGATCCAGATGATGAAGCTACGGTTCTTAGTGGACCTGGTTATGGTGAGACTGCTGATGAGTCAGGTTCAGGTGGAAACTCAATTACTGTTATCACGGGCTATGAGTTTTATCTGGGCACAGATGCTGAGTTGACAGATGTGGTTCCTGTCGAAGTAATGGGAACAAGCTATACGCCTGTGGATGAGTTGATTGAAAACCAGGTTTACTACTGGGCAGTTTCAGCTCTGGACGATTCAGGTAGTGTGACTTTTTCAGATACGACTTCCTTCTGGACCAATGCTGAGAATGAAGCCCCTGCTGAGTTTAGCCTGCTTACTCCTGCTGAGGCGGAGGTTTTGACAGTTCTCATGCCCACATTTACCTGGACACCCAGCAGTGATCCCGATCTTTATGATGGTCTTGACTACTTCCTGGTATTTGGGGATAACCCTGACAACCTGGACACAGTTTGGACCGGTACTGATACAACAGTTACCCTGGAATGGGAACTTGAGGACAACTCGAGTTACTATTGGATGGTAATCACAGAGGATTGGTCAGGTCTTATGACCACAAATACTGGAGGCTATCAGAGCTTCACGATTAACACGACCAATGATCTTCCTGAATACTTCGATTTGCTATATCCGGTTGATGACATGATGGTAACGTCATTAGCACCAGAGTTTTTGTGGGAAGCATCATCAGATCCAGATGATGAAGCTACGGTTCTTAGTGGACCTGGTTATGGTGAGACTGCTGATGAGTCAGGTTCAGGTGGAAACTCAATTACTGTTATCACGGGCTATGAGTTTTATCTGGGCACAGATGCTGAGTTGACAGATGTGGTTCCTGTCGAAGTAATGGGAACAAGCTATACGCCTGTGGATGAGTTGATTGAAAACCAGGTTTACTACTGGGCAGTTTCAGCTCTGGACGATTCAGGTAGTGTGACTTTTTCAGATACGACTTCCTTCTGGACCAATGCTGAGAATGAAGCCCCTGCTGAGTTTAGCCTGCTTACTCCTGCTGAGGCGGAGGTTTTGACAGTTCTCATGCCCACATTTACCTGGACACCCAGCAGTGATCCCGATCTTTATGATGGTATCAGTTACTATCTGGTATTTGGTAATGCTCCAAACAACCTGGATACTGTTTGGACCGGTTCTGACACCACTGTTACCCTGGAATGGGAACTTGAGGACAATGCGATCTACTATTGGGTCGTGCTTGCTGAAGACTGGTCTGGACTCATGACAGTCAATACTGGTGGCTATCAGAGCTTCGCTATAAATCTTGGTAATGATGATCCTTCAGTAGTTGACCTGATCTCACCGGATTCAGTAATGGTTCTTACGCTTTCACCTGAAATGCACTGGACTGTAGCTGGAGATGTGGATCCTGGAGATGTGGTAAGTTATGAGATGCATTGGTGGGGAGCAGACATAGAGTTTGACTCTGTTCTCACAGACACAAATGCAATCTTTGTCCCCAGAGAGCTTGTTGATAATACTCAATACTTCTGGCAGGTTATCACAATGGATCAAAATGGGGGAATCTCACAGTCTGAAGATGCCATGTTCTGGACGGACCTTGCTCCTGAAGCTCCCGTTGGATTTGCATTAGTAAGTCCTGAAGATGATGTTACTGGTTTATCAGATATGCCAGTATTCCTCTGGGAATCAGCTGTAGATCCAGACCCCCTGGATTATGCAACTTATACATTGCAGGTCGCAACAGACTCAAGTTTCTCCAATATTGCTTTCCAGACCAATACGAATGCTGATGTTGGTCATGAAATGTCTGAAGCATTACCGATTGACACTGAGTACTGGTGGAGAGTGATTGCTACTGATACAGATTCGTTGAGTACTGAATCAGAAGTATACAAGTTCACGGTTGGTTATGTCTCAGTTGCAGAGGGAATAGCCCTTCCAACTGAATATGTCATGCAACAGAACTTCCCTAATCCGTTTAATCCGAGTACAACCCTCCGTTATGGAATACCGGAAGAAGCCAGTGTTTCACTGATTATTTATGATATCAGAGGAAACAGAGTGAAGACGATTACTGCTGAATTTCAACCGGCTGGTTGGTATGAACATGTCTGGAATGGTATGGATGAATCAGGACTTCCTGTATCAACCGGGCTTTATCTAACAAGATTGCAAGCTGGCTCGTACTCTAAAGTAATTAAAATGCTTTACCTGAAATAAGTCAGAAACTGTTAGACATATATGAAAGCCCCTGGATTTTTTCGGGGGCTTTTTTACGCTTTACCAGTGACCTGCGTTTGGCCGAAGGAATGTCAGGTCAACCAGATCATGGTCAGTGACGTTGATCGTATGTCTTTAAGCCGGAGTGTTCAGCTTTCTGATGTTTATCTGCTGGAACAGAACTATCCCAACCCATTCAACAAACTTTGACGAACATAGCTTGTTGTCTTTCTCGATTTGAATTATTTTTAATTACTTTTCGTAACAATTATTTGATGCAATCTTCCTATTCGAGATGTTTATTAGTGCTCAGTTGTG
>JAOZSM010000208.1 GCA_029939675.1 Fidelibacterota bacterium | reverse complement strand
ACGGGAGATGTTATTGCTGATGTCTGGACTGGTGTAATAAGGATAAATGCCGTAGTGGGAGTATTCCACAACACAATTATCTAGAATGGTCACCTCGTCATCAGATGTGCTAAAAATGCGGATACCGTTCCAGTCAGCTTTTGCCGGGGTGGCATCTGAGCTGGTGAAAGTTATGGGTGCTTCAGGGGTTCCATCAGCCACCAGGTTACCATTGATATCGAAGACAACCCGTTCAGCACGATCGGGGAATCTTAAGATACTTCCCGGTACAATGGTGAGGGTCTTTCCAGTATTTACAAATACGTCTTCATTGATACTATAAATGCCATACCATTCTGTATCAGAGTTGATGGATGTAACAGAGGACAATGTGGTCTGGGGGCAGTAGTAAGCTCCAATATCTGGAGGAGTACCATCAGGGTCAGAATAGATTGGTCTTCCTGAGTCAATGGCTGGACTTGTACCTTGTAGTCGATAATCCCCACCTGCTTGATCCACGAAAAGGGGATTACCAAATACAGACTCATCCCAATAGCTTGTTGCGATCCCGGAGTACCCATGTTCTTCATAACCATCGATCAGATTGTGGTTAAGGAATATTTCAGCCTCAGAACCAGCCGGGAAGTCATCTTGGGCAAAAGCTACAGTATTCGTATTGTCATAAAGTCCATCATCGAAGTAGAATATATTACTATACATATAGATATAGCTGGCATAGGATTGAATGCTTAGGGCATCAACACCAATTCGATTGTTGACGAATGTATTATTACTTATCTGTACTTGATCCGCAGTCCATAACAGGATTGCTGGTGCATCCATACTTGGTGTTTCAGTAATAAACAAATTGTGGTCTATGAAAGTGCTTTCAAATCCACAAATGACCGTTCGAGAATCTTTGAAAACACAGTTGCTAATGTCCAGGCTTCCTGCTTGTTGATAAACTGAGTAGTTCGGAAGTCCATCACCAGTTTCACCTGGGTTGGAGGCATTTTCCAAAACAACATTATTCAGGGTAATTGATGATGATGAATGGGTCCCGATAATACCACCCCAAGTATGATAATATGCTCTGAGTATGGTTGTTTCTCCTGAGTTATCACCAATAATCAACTCACCCCTGTCAACCTGGATTCTGGTGCCTTGCTCAAAGGGAATATTTGCGCCTGCTGGTATAATCAGTTGTTCATAATTCTCGAGGTTGATCACCTCATTAGGATCAAGGTTAACTGGTGAGCTGGTGTTGTAATAGGCGGTGACAACTGCGTCTGGAGATGTAAATACCACATCTGTTTCTCTGTTATTTGTGGTAGTTGCCCCTGCAGCATTGAATTTTATTGCGTTCCCAGCCCAGCATAAAAACTCATAAATATTATTTACATCCGCATAATAGTGCGGCGCCCGCAGGTGGTAGATGGGTTTTTCTGATTCAAACCCGAGATTCTGATTCAGAAACACCTGTACATTTCCGCTACCATCATCCTGCTCGGTGAGAGGGCGGGGTGTGTCGGGCTGGATCCAGTCCGCAGGGTCTGCTTCCGGATTCTCGATGTACCAAGGGTCATGGAACTCGACCTCCGCATGTTCATTGTTAGCGGCGATGTTCGCGGTCTTTAGAGGGTGGTAGTAAGCGGCTCTGGATTTTTCGTTTTCTTCAAGTTCAATAAAAAAACTCTCCTTCAATAAATGCTGTGAACCCAGATCCCAATTGTTATGGCCTTTATTCTCATTGTTAAAGACGAGGCTAACAAACTCCACCCTGGAATCATACTCCCGACCTTTCAGAAACCTGCAATTATCACCTGAACTCATGTTATGACGTTTACCCACTACAGAAAGCTTACCCGCTGGAATATCCGTACCTACTTCATCCCGAGTGGTAAGGGTCACCAGGGCACGACCAGGATAGTAGTCAAGGTTTGCTGCTGCCTGTTCATAGCTGTATTTGACGTATTGTTTGAACCCTCCTTCCGGTGTATAGAAACAGTTCTGAGGATTGCGAACACCACCTGATTCAAACCCATTGGAGTTCCAAAACGTAAACCAGAAGAAACCATCCAAGCCATTAGCCACAGAGCTTTCCAACGCCATGTTAAGGTATTCCTGTTGGCGCTGATAGGAGAAATGATCCATATTCTCATCCAGGTCATGAGGGATCTCTGAGTTATCACCAATTTCCGGAGCCCCAGGATAACCTGTCTCGGTGATGATGACACCCTTATCTTCCATCCCCAGACCTTTCAAGACCCTGCGAACAGCCCAGACATATTCACCCACCATATTTCCCAAGTTGGGGATGGCAAAAAGCTGGTTGGGATAGAAGTTGCATCCAATGTAATCCAGGTCTGGTCCGTGGGTCTGAATAGAGTTGACGATGTCTAGCATATGCATCTCGGAAGACAGCTTGGCTGTAGGATCTTCAGCACGAACCGCATTTACGATGATGTCCCAGACCTGTTCTCTGAAGTTGGGGTCTGACCACATATCCCCATCCCGCCAGTAGTGGAAGGCTTCGGCGAATTGTGCTACTTCGAGTTCTCCCTCTATGTACCAGAGAGGGACCACATCGGCAAAATACCGAGCCATGGTATGGGCATGGAGTTTCAAGTGATAGAGATAGAAATCTGGTGGTACAGAAAAAACTTCTGTGCCCTTTATTCCAGGGATAGTATCTCCATAAGAAGTTGAACAGGGGGCTATATTGTAGGGTTTTCCAGCATACATCATCTTTGGCGTATGGTCACTCGCTCCATAGCCCAACATCAGGATGAGATCCATTTTGTTGTCCTGAACAACAGTGAGATGGGTGTTCAGTTCAGTTATAGCTGCTGCATGATCGTTGAGATAATCTGCAACCAATGCATCCAGGTTGGATTCTGATATATCATCAGGCGAAAGTGTCTCTAGGCCATCCGGAGGTAGAATCCCTGAGATATTCCCCCAGTTAATGGCATAACGGAAACTGGGAATCCCCATATTGACCATTTCATCAATCTGTTGTGTTGGAGATGGGGCAGCAGGATCGGTGATATCATCGAATGAATTGTCCTGAGCGCCAAACCCTAAGTACTCTAGGGTATGATCTGCGGAGACCGGACTAGGCTGATCACCTACGAATTGACTTGGATTCTGTGCCGTTCCTTCCATAAAGTCAAGAGCAATGACAAGCTGACCGTCTGCATCACCGCTGATGGAGATATCTAGCGGAAAGGAATCCCAAAGTGTCTGGTAATCTGTAATCTCAGCATCAGGGTTTTCGCTAACAGCGTCCAGGCTGAACAGCTCGTGGGAAAAATCTTGGATGTATTGGTAATTCAAGTACCACTCCGCAATACCTTCAAATCCATCAAAAGCATAGCTCACCTGGTCACACCACCATTCCAGGATAAGCTGGTACCACTCATAGTCATCTACATTTATTACACCGTAATCATTTGCTTCAACATGCAAGTTTTCAGTTTGAAACTTCACCATTACAGGACCTTGTTCGTCCGTTATTCCTGTGATCAGATCCGCAGAAATATTGATCTTGAAATCTGCCCTTAACTCCTCACAATTGTTAGTATGGAAATTGATGGTGATCATTCCCGTGGTAACATCCATATGTCCGGTATTGGTTTGAGTGTCTATTGAAAAATTGATACTTTCAAGTTCTGGTGGAACTGTAAATGAGTCCAGGTATATGCCCGAAACGTCATCAAATCCAGCCTCAATTCGATCCCCTAACTGATACACGCTTTCCTCATAGTGGTAGGCGATGGATTCCGAGATGGGATCGTGTTGCAGGTATTCATGTCCATTGAATATCAGTTTCATGTCTCTGCTGGCAAGTTCAGCTGTTGATGCCTGGCAAAGGGACGTAAATATCATTAGCATGAATAAAAAGCGGATGGAAGATTTCATAATACCTCCAGTAGTAGAGTTATGTTGGATTAAGGGGCTTGTGGAGGTAGTTTTGTACCAAGCAACTATCTCCGGGTAAGCCCGTAGGTTGTTGTGAGTTTAAGCCCTTTCCCTGCCTGCCAAGGTTCTTGCGGAAAGGGCTTTTCAAATTAATTTGGTCACCATCTTTCTCCTTCTAATTCCGGGCTCCTATTGCCACGTAGGCATGCGGGGCATAGTTGTAGGCCACATCCCCGACCACGACCACCAGATTCTCGCTTACATCCAGGCCGCGCCAAAGCGTATAGCCCCAGCCCACCTCTTTCAGCTCCTGATGCAGGTAATAGGTGGAACCATTGTAATGCACAACTTCGCTACCGGCCCCCACAGAAAACACATCATTCTCCGCGCTGCCTCGGATCTTGTTATGCACCCAGACATTGGGGCTCTCTTCTTTATGAAAATAATTCCTTCTATTGTCGTAAATGTGTTGTCCTGAATATCCTGTAGCATATAAATACTTCTCATTATCTGTCCATATAGCCCTTGTTGAAGCCTCTGAGGGAGAACCACTATCTTCCGGCCAGTGAAACTGGTATATTTCACGCATACTTATGCCATCGTAGTGCAACATTACCCCTCCCCAAGGCTGAATCGTTGTGGACCCTCCCACTATCCAGATATCATTCTCATCCAGACCCCAGATATCCGTTAGATTAATATCCGTCCCGCTCTCCAGCTTGACAAACTCTACCCCGTCATAGTGGACAATGGAACCTTTTCTGCCTACAAAATAGATATCATCTGGTGATGCCCCCCAAATGTGTGGAACCCCGCCATCCTCTTCGCTAAGTACTCCCATGTTCCACAAATGATAATTTGTCCATTCCTGGCCATCCCAGTGACAAGGGACACCTGATGCAACCCAAATATCATTTTCATTAAAAACAAATATCCCCTCTAAAGGTTGTCCATAACTTAACCTCAGCATCTCCCACTCACTCCCATTCCAGTGGGCGGCGTTGAAAGTTTCCCGTCCGGTGCCGTTAAAACTGGAGTCCGGGTCATCCATAATGATTTGACCCACTACCCAGATGTCGTTTTCATCCACAATCCAGGCATCCCGCAGAACCCCTTCAATACCCAATGTCTGAACTGTCCAGTCCATGGCGTGGCTGCTGCTGTCCAGGGTGGTGGCACCAACAACTGCACTGGAATCCAGGATCAGACTGTCCTCGGTGAAAAAGGCCTGGTATGTGAAAGCGGTTTGAGCCGGCAGACCGTAATCTACAACGGTTGTATCTGTGTCAAAGACTTCAGTCTCAAGGATAATTGAATCATCCCTCATCAGGATGACCCCCCAACTCTGAGTTGGATCTTCAACAATCGCTTTCAGGGTGATACTGCGGGTCCAGGTATCCACCAACTCCAGGCTGATATCGGTGTTCCGTAGCGGCGGGTCGTTTTCATCCGGGGGCTGGGGGCAGGCGAAAAGCAGAATTAAAAGTGATAAGTTAAAAGTTAAAAGTGTCATGATCTGGAGAGGGCGGG
>JAOZSM010000207.1 GCA_029939675.1 Fidelibacterota bacterium | reverse complement strand
TGGATTGACCTGGGTTCATAACTGTAAAAGCCTAAAGACGAACCAAGTCCCCTCCCTGGGAGGGGTCGGGGGTGGGTCCGTCGTAGATTGGAAATATAAATGGTATAACAAAAGAGCCCCGGATTCCCGAGGCTCTTTTGTAGTATTTAGCACATGCTGTTTAGCATTTTGAGTAGCCACAGTTGTGACAGAGCAAACAGCCTCCCTCATGGTTTATGGTTGAGCCGCACTCTGGACAGATCGACATGTTTTTTGATGTGGCACTGGTATTTGGTTCCACCATGTTGAATCCAGCTCCACTTGGCTGGGCCCGGACATCTTCCTTCTGGATCAGCTGCTGAACCTGATTACTGGTTTTATTTTCCTCAAACTCAGCCATGTGCTGTTCCAGTGCCTTACCGATGGCATCTGGTGTTGAAAGGATCAGTTGGCCGTTCTCCCAAACCGGGTTGGGACCACTGATGCCCTTGAGTTGTTTAATGATCTCATAAACATCCATACCGCTTCTTAACGAAAGGGAGATCAGACGACTAATGGCTTCGGCCTGGGCTGCTGCATTGCCACCAGCTTTTCCAATGGTGGTAAATATTTCACACAAACCATTTTCATCATGATTGACTGTAATGTAAAGGGTACCTTCACCAGTTCGAATCCGGTGGGTCACGCCAAAAGTGTCCTTAGGACGTAGCCTGGGACGTAATGCTGGAGGGATAAAAGCAGCTTCCGGGTCTACCTTGGGTGTAGTTTCTGCAGCAGAAGTCTGGTTCTCAGGCGTATCTGAAATCAGGATTCCTTCCCGACTACCCTCTCGATAAACAGTGATACCCTTAAGACCGGCTTTATAGGCAGCCATATAGATATTAGCGACAGTATCCACCGAGGCATCTTCTGGAAGATTCACAGTGGAGCTGATAGAGGCATCGATATAGCGCTGGATCGTGCCCTGCATCTTAACCCGGAAATAGGGGTCGATATCATGGGCTACAATAACGGATTCAGGCAAATTATTGTCACCGCCAAATTTGTGTAGAATGGTAGGGTGAATGACCTTGAATTCGTCAAAGTCTTCGCCAAAGCCCTCATTCTTTTTAACGCGCCGTTTATAGCTTACATTAAATATGGGCTCCACACCTGAACTGACCTGGGCTACGATGGCTCCTGATCCAGTTGGGGCTACGGTGAGAATGGTAGCATTCCGGATCCCATGGACCTTGATTTCATCTTGAACATCCTGGGGAAGATTCTGAATGTACTTACTCTGTTGGAATCCTTTCCACTGATAATTGGGAAAAGAACCTTTTTCCTTGGCCAGGGCAATGGAGGTGTTGTAGGCTGTGGTTGAAAGCATTTGCATGACTTCTTCAACAGCTTCCAGGGCTTCATCAGTGTCATATTTGATATCCCGAAGTACCAGCATATCGGCCAAACCCAGAATCCCTAATCCGATACGTCGATCTCCCAGGGCGTTCTTTTTTTGATCTTCAAGTGCATGTCGGTCTAAATTATAATCGATCACATTGTCCAGATAGCGCACACTGAGCCGGATAGTATCACTAAATTCATCCCATTGGAAATCACCAGAACTGTTTACAAAACGTGCGAGATTGATGGCGCCCAGGTTACAGGCTCCACCATCGGGCAGCGGTTGTTCGCCGCAGGGGTTGGTGCTTACCAGGGGACTACAGTATTCAGCATTGTGATAGTCGATCATGGTATCCCAGAAAATAATACCTGGTTCAGCACTGGCGTGGGCTGCTGAAATGATCTTTTCCCAAAGATCCTTGGCCCGGACAGTCTCGTAAACTTTGTCATTCCAACGGAGTTCGAAATCTGTATCGAGCTCAACAGCTTCCATAAATTCATGGGTGAGGAGAACCGAGATATTTGAATATTTTACTTTGCTCAGATCAAGCTTGATGTCAACAAATTCAGCAATATCCGGGTGGTCAACCCGCAGGGTCTGCATGTTGGCGCCACGGCGACCATGTTGAGCAATTGTATTCGTGTTTTCACTAAAGAGGTTCATAAAGCCAACTGGTCCACAGGACTCGCCACCTGTACCATTGATCGCTGATCCGCTGGGACGCAATACAGAGAGGTCATGTCCGCAACCTCCACCATATTTATAGGTCCGGGCTTCCTGGATAATGGCATCATAAATAGCATCAATGGAGTCATTTTTGATACCTACGACATAGCAATTATTTAAGGTGGTTTTTATATCTTCGCGACCGGCTCCATGCATAATACGGCCACCGGGTACAAAGCGAAAATCATGTAAAATAGTGTAAAAGCGATCTTCCCAGACTTCGGGCGTTTCTTCCAGAGCTGCCATGGCTTGGGCCAGACGCCGCCACAGGTCTTCAGGAGATTTTTCTTCGGGTCCCAGATACTTACTTTGAAGCACACTTTTGCCTAGTTCATCTAGACCATAATAACTGTCAATATCTGATCCACTGCGAGGTTGATCCTGATTAACAATGGCTTCAATCTGCAATTCCGGGTTTTGCAGGGGGACGTTGCGCAGATCCTTATCGTCGAACTCGAATGGGAACTGTATGGTTTCGGACATGTAGGTTTACTCCTCAGTATTATACGACATGGTTACTGCTTAACTCCTCAAATCAAACATTCGGAAAAATGACGGCGAGAAGTTCTTTACCCAATTGTTTTTTGACTGGATTGAAGGTGTCCTGCACGTGAATTTGGTCACAATGTCCCAGCGATGTGAATATAGAGGGGCGAGTTATCATGGCAAGAATCAATTTCTATAAAACTACAAAATGTTGAATGAGGATTAGCTCAAGCGCTACATCTTGTGCATTGAAGTGACTCCCTGAGTATCATACATTTAGAGTGATTTGAGAAAGATTGTAACTATCAAATGCAGTGGAATGCAAAACACTAAAAGAAAAGACCGGAGCGGGTAGCGCCGTTGTTTGCACCTCATGTTTGTATCACTGGGAGAACAAATTAGACGGGTTTTAGTAAAGCTCAGTGGACTCAGGGATCGCAGCTAGTTTTTAGTGGTTTTGACTTGCCACCTGAGTAAAAAATCTGTTAATTCCCAGGCTTTAAATGCGGGTATGGTGAAATGGTATCACGCCAGCTTCCCAAGCTGGCTGTGCGAGTTCGATTCTCGCTACCCGCCCTTCACTTTTCCAAGATGACCATTACCTTTTCCTTTACGGTTTCCCATTGTAGTGAATTTTTAATTGTATACCCTGATTCACATGAACTAAATACTTTGCTGATTGTGATTAAACCTATGAGTTTACGACTGTTAAACGTTGGAAAATAGGTTGCTGTAACTCTTCCCATGAGAGGTGGGGATAGATACGAACTCGAAACTGGAACGATCCTCCCGTAGATATTTAGATATCAGTTATTTATGTGTTCTGTAGTTCCTCAGTTATGATTTTTGCCTGTTTCAGGATGATCTAGGTGGTTATCATAGACATATCCAGTGATCCTAGTATTTTTTGAGTGTTGCTATATGATCACCTTCATTTAGCTTGGATACTCTCTCTTCCTATCTGATCAAATTCAAGTTACAATTTTGTTTGAAAGGCTTTCTCATTAAATTAAATTAAATTAAATTAAATTGAACTGAACTAAAAATCACATTCCTCAAAATATTTTTTGAAATAGATAGTTGTGTAACTAAGAACATTAAGTAGAAATTGATTTTTTGTCTAATCATGAAGTTGCAATACGGCATAAATGAGGTTTGAATGGATTCATGTGATTGGAATCGTTGGTTTGTTTCAATAGTTAGCTAGTCCAGATATAGGTTAAAACGCAACTTTCAAATTAAAAGAAGACCTGCAACCTAGAGCAATAGCTGGAAAAATGAAAGACATCCATCGCTATGTTGCCAGGGGTATTGGATGAATAGATTGAACGAGTAATATGAATTTCTAATCAGAATTCACAGGGGGAAAGGGGAAAAATGAAATCCGCAAAACAGGTTTGCCTCAAGCATCACTCCATACCCGTAGCGGTACAGTTATTTATCTCTGGTTTGGCTTATGGGCTAAATCAATTCAACCGCCTGAAGGAAATACCCGCACCTGAACCCCATATGTATGGCGGAGAAATCTCAGATTTTAATATTATTAAGGATTTATATAAATACGCAAAGCTGAATCTACATCTAACAACTAATAATCGTATTGATACTGTGAAAACACTTTTAACCAAAATCTACAAGCGGGAATATAGCGATACCAATTGGGCAGTTATTTGACCGGTACCAATCCCAGTTATCCTGAAAATGCTGTCCATGGGATTACATCAATTGCATAAAAAAATAGAAAAAATATAGGGTATGTTTAACAAACTAAGGTGGAGATTTAAAATGAAAGCAAAAACGTTCTTTTCAAATTGTCTAATGTTGACAATAATGGTCTCTTTGGCTCAGGCTGCAGTCTGGCGCCTGGACTCACCCACAGCGGGGACGGATCCGGACTTCAATACCATGACAGATGTCTTGATGAGTATTTCACTTGTTGACGGAGATAGGCTTTATCTGTCTGGCCGTATCAGTGATGATTATGGAGGCTATTTTACTCTAGAAAAGCGGCTGCACAATTTTGGTCCAGGATATTTTCTGGACCAAAACCCAGTATAGCAAATACGAATTAGCTAATTACCTAGCTATTCTTTTCTACAGACATGCACCATTGTCGTATAAAATGAATTGAGATAAGTATCTGTAAATGCTCTATATAGTAAACGTTAATGTATCCCACGGAGGAGGAAAGATGAAACTATCCACACTTAATTGTATGCTAATCAATCTGTTATTGACACTATTACTGTTTTGTTCAGTGCCGATTTACGCATTAAACCAATTCAATCGCACAGATGAAATACCCATACCTGAAGCATCACTGAACACAGGTGGTGTGGGAGATATGATTTCTGGTGTAGATGTGGACGGTGATGGTCTCCAGGAAATTTATCTGGTCAACGATAACTCTAATGATGATCCAGGACAATTGGTACCAAAGATCTACAAAATGGAGTTTGACGGACAGGATTGGACTGTGGTATGGCAAGCAGTTGCTCCTGTCGTACAGCAGAACACATACCCACAACTTGAACTAACCGATCTGGATAACGATGGTAAGATGGAGTTAGTTTGGTTCATCGTCAACTTTCTGGGTCCAGAAACCAATCCAAACCGATTGGTGGTTTATGAACATTCAAGTGGCGATGACTTTGGAGTTTCAAATGGTTCAGGCGGATTTAATCCAAATTCGGTTTGGACATTTGGTGGAGACTATGACAACGTAGATGTGCGCCCCTATAGTTGTGATGTTGCCGATATTGACGGCGATGGTGTTGATGAAATTATTTTTGGAAACCGTCGAAACCCTCCAAACTTTGGGATCATGAGTGTTGATGATATTCCGGATGATGGAGCAGGTACCGAGACCTGGACCATGGAAATCACCT
>JAOZSM010000206.1 GCA_029939675.1 Fidelibacterota bacterium | reverse complement strand
GCGGAGAAGGTGGGATTCGAACCCACGGTACGTTGCCGTACACACGCTTTCCAAGCGTGCGCCTTAAGCCACTCGGCCACCTCTCCATTTCAAAAATCCAGACTGAATTTTCATTCAGCGGCGCGCAATATATTCAAGCAGCCAGGTTTAACAAAATTTATTTAGCTGGCTGTTTAAGCCAATTTTCCAAAATATTCCCATCCCCCACCAAATTAATGAGCTGTTGCTGCAAAACCTCCAATGGTGCCAAAGGCCCAGCCATTATCTTGGCCAGGAAAAGCGGCAAGGCGTCATGGAGATAAACACCAAGACGGGGAATAAATTCTCCCTTCCACTTGGGTAGCCCCGACAATGGATAAGATATGGCTATCCTGGTGTAACCGGCATCTTCGATCATCACCAGCAGATCACTGTTCCAGGCATTGAATGGTGGACAAAAGGTGGTAACTTGACTTCCCATTTGATCTTCAATCTGTTTTCGGGAAGTAACCAGCTCATCCATGATACTCTGGATGTTCATATTGATCAGTCGACGGTGTGAGCGTCCATGTGAACCAATCTCCCACCCCAGATTATGTAATTCCCGCAGATCACTCCAGGACATATGGTCCACCTGCTTGTCCTCCGGGAAATAATCCCAACTATTTTTAAGGCCCACATAATCTGAAATTGCAAAAACAGTCGCTACGCCCCCCACCTCTTCCAGAATAGGAGCTGCATAGGTTTTAATGCTGGAATAGCCATCATCAAAGGTTATGAGGACCTCATTCTGCAGAGGATCATGATCCTTAATGGTGGAAAAAGAAAAGCCCAGACGCTTTAGAGCATGCATCTGGGCTTTGAACTGTTTTGGTAATGTTGTAGTCAGTCCCCATTCAAACTCTGCAGAGACCTTATGATAGACGAGGCCCCTGTTGTAAACAGGGAATAACAATTTAGCTAAGAACCTGGTCTACCGGTGTGTACTCCATATTGAAAGCTTCTGCCACTGCTTCGCAGGTAACCTTGCCATCGACCATATTCAAGCCAAGTGCAAATCCAGCATCTGCTTTCAACGCAGCTTTAACACCATTGTTGGCCAACTTCACCACATATGGTAAGGTTGCGTTGGTCAAAGCAATGGTTGAAGTATAAGGTACTGCGCCAGGCATGTTTGCCACACAATAATGCAGCACACCATCAACAACAAATGTTGGATCTTCATGAGTAGTTGGTTTACAAGTTTCTACACAGCCACCTTGATCAACAGCAACATCCACGATAACTGAACCCTTCTTCATCAGGCTCAACATCTCACGTGTGATCAGGCGAGGAGCTTTTGCTCCAGGCAGTAAAACCGCACCGATCACCAGATCAACTTTGGGTAATAATTCCCGAATATTGGCAGGTGAGCTATAAAGGGTAGTGACATTTTTAGGCATAAAATCTTCAAGATCACGCAGGCGGTCAAGATTTACGTCCATAATATATACGTGGGCACCCATACCAGCTGCAATCTTAGTTGCGTGGGTACCAACAATTCCACCACCCAGGACCAGAACAGTTCCAGGATGAACACCGGGAACTCCACCAAGCAAGACACCACGTCCTCCGCTCTTGTGCTCTAGAAAACGAGCGCCTTCCTGAGTAGCCATACGACCGGCAACTTCACTCATGGGCTCCAACAATGGCAGATTGCGAGCTTTATTCTCAATGGTTTCATAAGCTACAGCCCAAGCTTTGGATTTAAGAAAACCCAAGGTAAGCTCTTTATCCGCTGCGAAGTGAAAATAGGTAAAGACAATCTGACCGGGACGACTTCTGGCAATCTCGACTGCCTGAGGTTCTTTGACCTTAATGATCATATCAGCCTGAGCCCAGATTTTATCTACATCTGCTTCAATGGAAGCCCCTGCAGCTAAATACAGTTCGTTGGTGAAACCACTATTCATCCCACCGTTGTCCTCTACAATCACCTGATGACCATTGGAAATCAATAATTCGACACCACCGGGTGTCATGGCAATCCGATTTTCATTGGTTTTAATCTCTTTGGGTACTCCGACGATCATGTTCGCCTCCTATGATATTGCTGGTTCCAAAATGCTGGTAAAAAACGTTTTTGGATTGAACAATTCTCGTGCCAAGACCTGAATTCTGTGTGAATCTATAGCTTCTATTTTCTTCAGAAAGACATCGAGACTGATATTTTCACCATAATAGATCTGTTGTCGTCCCAAGCGCAGCATGCGTCTTTCCATGGACTCATCACCCATGACGATGCCAGACTTATATTGGGCTTTTACCCGTTCGAGCTCTGTTTCACTAACCGGCTCGTCAACCATTTTTGCCAATTCAGCCATGGTTAACTCAACTGCTTGATCTCGCTTTGCAGGATCTGTCGCCAGATAGACTCCAAAAGATCCAGTGTCCCGATAAAGACTTACAAATGAGAAGATTTGGTAGGCGACACCGTGGGCTTCACGAATATTTTGAAATAATCGCGAACTCATGCCTCCGCTGAGGATAGAATTAAGCACCGCTACATCATAGCGGCGTTCATCAAAAACCGAAAAGATTGGTAAACCTACAACCAAATGACTTTGCTGGATGTCCTTGGTACGAACTTCTTTACCCGGCTGATAAAGAGTCTGATCAGTTGGCACAAACTGGTTGTCACCATTATTCTGTCGATCATAGCGAGCGGAAATCATTTTTACCAGTTCATCGTGGTCCACGTATCCAGCTGCCACAATGATCGTATTTCCAGGACCATAATATTGATCCAGATATTCACTCAACTTCTCCGGATTGAAACCATTGATGGTCTCTTCATCGCCCAGAACAGGTTTACCTAGAGAACTATCTGGAAAAAGAAATTTTTCAAACGTATCAAAAGCCATTTCTTCCGGAACGTCCTTACTGTCCCGCAACTCATCCAGCACCACCGACTTTTCGCGTTCGATATCGGGCTCAGGGAAAATCGGATGGAGTAAAATATCAGAGAGGACATCCACAGCGTCCTCGAGATATTCGCTTAGAAAACGAGCGTGGTAACAGGTGTATTCCTTGGTGGTGAACGCATTTAAATGTCCACCAACATTCTCTAAAGACGAGGCAATATCAAAGGTTGATCTACTTTCAGTTCCTTTGAAAACTGTGTGTTCCAGAAAATGGGATATCCCGGACAGTTTTGCAGGCTCATAGCGGCTGCCGGCACGAACCCAGAATCCCAGAGCCACCGAACGGACTGTGTCCACCGTTTCTGTAACGATGGTCAGCCCGTTCGATAGGATGGTTTGCTTACGAAGTGAGGTCACTTCGCCTGCTTAGCGTCGGTTGTTATCACGACGTGGACCGCGATCTCTACCGCCACGATCTCTACCGCCACCACGATTATTATCGCGACGAGGAGGACGAGGACGTTTAGGTGGTTCCACATAGCCTTCCGGCATTTCTAGCATGGCCTTGCGGCTCAGATTGTAACGACCACTGTCATCAACTTCAGTAAGCTTGACTTGAACTATATCGCCAATATTGATAACATCTTCGACCTTCTCAACCCGACTATATTCCAAATCACTGATATGGATTAAGCCCTGTTTACCTGGCAAAAATTCAACAAAAGCACCAAAGGACATAAGGCGTACAACCTTGGCTTCGAATATTTCACCAGCAACAGGTACACGGACGATTCCATTGATGCGCTCGGCGGCAGCTTCGGCACTCTCAGTATCAGGAGCGAAGACAAAGACGATACCTTCCTGATCGATCTCAACGGTTGCGCCTGTGTCAGCCTGGATAGCTTTAATGATCTTGCCTTGTGGGCCAATAACATCGCCGATCTGATCCGGTTTGATCCGAATAGAAATAAAGCGCGGGGCATTGGGAGCAATATCGTCACGAGCTTCAGGAAGAGCAGCTTCCATGATACCAATGATATGTTCACGACCTGCTTTGGCTTGATGAAGAGCTTGAGTCATTAACTCAGCACTAATACCTTCAATCTTCAGATCCATCTGGATGGCATTGATACCATCTTTGGTACCTGTAACCTTGAAATCCATATCTCCATAATGATCTTCATCACCAAGAATATCAGAAAGTACGGCGAATCTTTCACCATCACTGATTAGACCCATAGCGATTCCAGCAACAGTCTTGCTGGTCTTTACACCTGCATCCATAAGGGCTAGAGAGCCACCACAAACACTGGCCATAGAGGAAGAGCCATTGGATTCAAGAATCTCAGACACCAACCGTACCGTATAAGGAAAATCTTCCTTTTCTGGCAGGAATGGTCTTAGACTACGTTCAGCCAGGTTACCATGACCAATTTCGCGGCGACTGGTAAAACCGATGCGGCCTGTCTCACCCACACAATAGGGAGGGAAATTATAATGCAGGTAAAAGGATTTTTTATAATCCTGATCCACATTATCAATGATCTGCTCGTCAAGTTTCGTACCTAGAGTGGCAACAACCAGGGCCTGGGTCTCTCCTCTGGTAAACAGGGCAGAACCATGTACGCGGGGTAAAACACCAACTTCGGCGGTAATTTGACGAATATCTTTTAGTCCACGACCATCAACGCGTTTGCCTTCGGCCATAATCCTTTCACGGATATTAGCTTTTAGACGCGAATCAAAGGCCTCACCAACAACCTTCAAATGGTCAGGATATTCTTCTTCATATTTAGCAATAAGCTCATCTTTGGCAACGTTTCTGGCTTCCTGTCGCTCAAGCTTCAGGATGATAGAATTCAATTCGGTAAGTTGAGCTTCATCAATAGCGCCATCTACAGCAGCCTTAATGGCTTCCTTAGTTTCATCAACCTTGACCTCACGCTTAACTGGAGCGATCTCATCAATAAAACTCTGTTGAAAGGCCACAACCTCTGAAATTGCTTTCTGAGCAAATATCAGAGCTTCCACCATGATTTCTTCAGAAACCTCTTTGGCTTCACCCTCAACCATAACCACATCAGTAGCTGTTCCCGTGATGGTGATATCCATCTCGGTTTCTTCCAACTGGGCATAGGTAGGGTTCAAGATCAGTTCACCATCGATCCGTCCAACATGGACAGATGCAACAGGGCCGTTCCAGGGAATGTCTGAGATTGACAACGCAGCAGAAGCACCAATAGTGCCCAGTGCATCAGCAGTATTCTCACCATCACTGGATACAACTGTAATCATGACCTGTGTTTCATTATTAAAACTCTCCGGGAAAAGTGGACGAATCGGCCTATCGGTCATTCGTGCGCTGAGAATCTCCTTTTCAGAAGGTCTGGCTTCCCGTTTGAAAAAGCCACCAGGGATTTTACCTCCCGCATAACTTTTTTCACGATATTCTACTTGAAGCGGAAAATAATCCCGCGTGGTATCTTCATGTTTTGAGGCAGTTGCTGCAACGAGAACCGTTGTTTCACCATACATGGCGAGCACTGAACCACCTGCTTGTCTGGCCATCCGACCAGTTTCGAGACTCAGCGTACGACCGCCCA
>JAOZSM010000205.1 GCA_029939675.1 Fidelibacterota bacterium | reverse complement strand
CAGGAATTTGTCACCTGTGGCATTCTTAAACTCACCCCGGATCCAATGGGCAGAATTATCACCATAAACTGAAAGCGAAATAGATTCGGGCGTCCCGGAAACGGGGATATTGCAATTCAGGTACAGAACACTGGTTCCACCAGTAGTTAAACTGTAATCCAGACGGCCAGAGGTGGGGGCTGAGATAAACTGACTGGTATCTGGTGTGAGATGACAATCATCAAGCAGGATACGTGAGCCACTGAGGGAATAATTGTCCACTGTAGTAAAATCGTCCACCATGACAGCAGAAGCGATGCCCACCATCAAGGAGACTGAAGTACTCACAGCATGGAAGGATGCTTCAATACTTCCTGTTCCCACATTTTCAGCACTGACCAGTCCAGAGGAAGATATGGATGCAATTTCCGGTGATACCCACCAGGTAAAAGCTTCTGGTTCCACCTGGAGAATATGTCCAAAGCCATCGCGAGCCTCAGCCATCATTATCTGGGATTCACCTGTTTGAAGTACAACAGGATCAGGCTGGAGGATCAGGGTGGCAATATCGGTAACATGGAGAAGCGTTGAGTCAATTATACTTCCCAGGCTGACCGAAACAAACCCTTCTGCTTCTTCAGCAACGGCGGTGAAAAGTCCAGTATTTGAAATGGACCCAATAGCGGCATCACAGGTCCAGATCAAAGAATCACTGTTAACAGTCAGGGGATTGTAGTAGGTATCAGTTCCGGAAACCGAGAATTGGAGCTGGGTTTCAACCAGGGTATAAGTTTCTTCCCAGGGCAAATTCAGATAAGTCAAAGGTCCAATGGGAGCAGTGGAAATGGCCATCAGAGCGTTTGAGACTGATCGCTCTCCGCCGGCATCTGAAGGGCTGTTGGCGACATTGCCTCGCACAACCATAGTGGTCGACCCACCCCCGTCAAGATTGACTCCCTGATAAACACCCCACTCCAGCATATAATCCGCCAGTTCGTAGAGTGACATACCGACGCTATAGCCAGTCTGACGTCCGTCAACAGTAAAGAAATAGACCCTGGTGCTGTCAGCTGAGAATCCCACAGCAGTTCTAGGATGACGATCGTGGGCAAAACTGTAACTCACTGTTTCCAGTTCCCATTCCACGCTCTGGATGCCATTTCGGATGATGCGGGGTGTTCCACCGATAAGTTCTTTAAGTGCTGTTGAAGTAGGGGGAAGGTTGGTTTGAGTAACCAGCGTATCACCAACAAAAATATGTTCATTCAGGAAATCGCGTGCTGTACCATGACCAGAGAGGACGGCTCCTCCTTGTTGTGGTATAGACATATTCCCTGACCCAGTTGCCAGTAGGCTGTCTTTGGTGATGACAACTGCCAGCGCGGGTCCATTTACACCGGGAGGATTGGTCAGGTATTCTATCAAAAGTTCTGTTCCCCACTGGTTGGTGCCGGTATGACTGCCCATGAAATGGTTATAAAGGGTGAGATGATTTTCTCCACGTTCTTCATTTACTCCTGAAATGGGCAAGATCAGACTATCGTGTTTTGAGATTTGGCCATTATAACTAACAATTTCTATTACGGGTTGTTTAGAGGTTGTCAGGCCAAAAATAGAACGGGGATAGGGCCGTTTGACCAGAGTACCCTGACTGATTTGAGCTCCGATGGTAACACCGCTACCGCCATAAAAATCACCATTTATGGCTCCCACCACTTGATGAAGCGGCTGGTCAGAACGGGCAGCCATGTTGGAGGTTCTTTCAAAGCCGGCCACGCGATCGTTGGCCTTGACTGTTTCGAGTGTATTCAAAGAGTCAGTAAGATCAATCTCAAGAACATGGAGTTGCCAGGGTCCCGCTGCCCGATATTCATGGTGATGGATCATACCGGGACCCACAGGTGTACTGGTCAGAAAATCGGCATACAAACCTGTAACAGTTAACTGAATAAATCCCAAAAATAGAATCGATAAACGCATCATATGTCCCCTGATTTTAATTTGCTAAAAAACTAACCCAATAAGCTCAAAACAATATGGATTTTCATAGCTGAAAAGTGATTTTTAACTCCACTCATAGCTCACCATACTTTCCCCAATCCTTAACTGCGTAGTTTTCGGCTACTCCGTTGGATAAAGAGGAATCATCAAGACAATATCTGGTCCAATTTATCAGGCATCCAATGGCCCGGTTATGGCCTCTACTTCTTCCAGAATCTCAGCAGATTTTACCAGGATTTGCATGGTTGTATGATCTTTATAAAGGGGGCGATCAATCTCCAGATGTTCGACATAACGTCTGATCACCTCATGGGCTTTTCGTACTCCATCACCAAATCCATAATCACGAAAATCCAGAGCCTGAGCAGCCGCCATGAACTCGATTCCCAGGATGCCGTACGCATTGTCCAGGATTTGAAAATTCTTGATGGCGGTATTCATACCCATGGAAACAAAATCCTCCTGATCAGCTGCGGCCGGGATGGACTGAATACTGGCTGGCGCTGAGAGGATACGCTGTTCGACGATTTGCATATCAGCTGTGTACTGGCTGAGCATCATTCCGGAGAACATACCTGCTCCTTTGGTTAGAAACGCAGGTAGACCGACGCTGAGTGCGGGGTTGTTCAGGCGATTCAGCCGTCTTTCAGAAAGTACGGATACCATGGTAATACAGGCTCCAGCCATATCCATTGGGACCGAAATCGGGGTTCCCTGAAAATTTGCTCCTGACAGCTGCATGTTCTCTTCTGGAAAAAATATGGGATTATCACCAACACCGTTTAATTCGATCTCAACCTGGGATTGGGCATAAGCCAGGGCATCATGAGCTGCTCCGATGATCTGTGGGGTTGAGCGCATGGAGTAAGCGTCCTGAACTTTACAGGCGATCTTCTCAAGCTGGAGATCACCATTTCTGACACATTTATTAATTGCTTTAGCGCTGCGAATAGCTCCTTTAAATCCACGGATTTCATGAAGTTTGGGAGTGTAGGGCTTCATGTTAGCCTTCAGGGCTTCCAGGGACATGGCGGCTGCGATCTCAGCCTGCTTTAGCCAGCGTCCTGCGTCATACAGAAAGATGGCACTCATAGCTGTGAGTAGATTGGAGCCATTGATAATTGCCAGACCATCGCGAGCTTCTAAACCAGGGACAGTGATTCCGGCCCTTTCAAAGGCGATCCTGCCATCCAGCAATTCATCCCTATAATAGGCTTGACCTTCACCCAGCATGAGTAGGGCAATTTGAGACATGGGAGCTAGATCCCCACTGGCTCCCACAGATCCTTTTTGGCAGACGAAAGGGGTGACACCCTTATTCAGCATGGCAATCAGGGTCTCAACGATTTCGACCCGAACACCTGAATTCCCATGGGAATGGACATTAATGCGACCTAGCATGGCTGCTCTTACATATTCCTGGGGGGCGGGATCACCAATACCGGCGGCATGATTATAGACCAGATATTTCTGGAAATCGCGGATTTGATCGTCATCTAAGACAACCTCGGAGAATTCACCAATCCCGGTATTGACACCATACATGATTTCGTGGGCCAGGATTTTTCTCTCCAACATATCGCGACAAACATTGATGCGAGTAATTGCTTCAGGATGCAGTTCGACTTTTTCTTGATGGCGAGCAACGTTGACAACATCGTAAATGGTCAGGTCTGCTCCCTTGATAACCAGTGACATTTTTCCCTCCAGGATTGCGAATATTTATGATAATACGGAAGAATACGGGACAAAAACCATGCCCGAAAAACTGGATAATTTGAGATTACAGTAATATCTGATCAACCACGAAAATGAGATTCATCGAAAGCGGTTTTGTTGAAGCTGTTTTTGACCTAAACGATCTTTATTATGGGTTAGTGTATTAGATGTGTGCTGTTATACGCATGGGCGTGGATTGGAAATTATTTACAAATGTTCGAAACCAGCATTTGTAACTACCGATTTCCACACTATATTCATTTCGCAATTATTGAGTATTGTAAACTAATAGAGACAAATACTGTCATGAATTACTGCTACGATTTAACTAGTAACAGTCGTACTGAATTATCGCATCTCACTATATGAGGTGCTGGTTTGATGCAACCATTTCCCAAAAATCCAAATGTGCTTATATAGCCGGAAAGGGTAATTGAATGGGTAAACTAATGGAATCCAATGGAACCCTGGAACTGGCCTTCTCAGAAGAGTTGGCCGCGCAGGGAGTAACCCGCAGAAGCTTTTTGAAGTTTGCAACTGCAATTACAGCCGCTATGGGGTTACCAGCCACAATGGTGGCCAAGGTAGCAGAAACAATTGCCAGTCCTAGTCGACCACCGGTGATCTGGCTACACTTTCAAGAGTGTACCGGATGTACCGAATCACTATTGCGAGCTACTCATCCTACAGTTGAGGAGCTCATTCTAGATGTGATCTCGCTTGATTATTCTGAAACACTTTGTGCAGCAGCGGGTCATCAGGTAGAAAAATCTCTGAATGATTCAGCCAATGCCAATGATGGTAAATATATCCTGGTTGTTGAAGGGTCTGTTCCCATGAACGACAATGGCATATATTGTAAAATTGCTGGTAGAACCGCCTTGGATATTATCCAGGATTATGGTCCCAGGGCAGCGGCTATCGTTGCTATCGGTTCCTGCGCTTCCTGGGGCGGGGTCCAGTCCGCCAGTCCAAATCCTACTGGCGCTACAGGTATTGATACTATTATTAAGGATAAACCGGTCATTAATCTACCCGGCTGTCCAGCCAGTCCATATAATCTATTATCAACTATCCTCTACTATCTGACATTAGGCAAACTGCCTCAATTAGATAGCAAGGGACGGCCAAAATTTGCTTATGGACGTTTGATTCATGAACATTGCGAACGTCGACCTCATTTTGATGCTGGTCGTTTTGCCTTGCAGTTTGGTGATGATGGGCATCGTGAGGGATACTGTTTGTATAAACTGGGCTGTAAAGGTCCTGAGACGTACAATAACTGCTCATCAATCCTATTTGGTGATGTGGGCTCGGGAGCCTGGCCGGTTGGAACAGGTCATCCCTGCTTTGGTTGCTCAGAGGAAGGGGTCGGTTTTACGAAACACATCCACGAACAAGCCGATGTGTATACTGAAGTACCCCCGGCCGTGTACGCTGGTATTGACAGCGAGAAAGCCGGTGGGGCGACCCTGGCCGGAGCTGCCGTTGCTGGAGCTGTTGGTGGAGTCATCATTGGAGCCAGTGCCATGGCTGCAAAAAAAATGAAGGCCGAAGAAGCTGACTCAGAATCAGACGCATAGGGAGTTGATGATGAACCTTGAACGAAGAGATTTTTTAAAGGTTCTTTCGGTCGGCGCGTTGACTGCGGGTAATGTCACAAGTGTTTTTGCTGATATTAGAAAAACCTTATCAGCAGATGCAGTTGGAATTCTGTATGACGGAACCATCTGCATTGGTTGCAAAGCTTGTGAGGCTGCTTGTAAACAGTACAATGATATGCCGCCTGAAAGCGGAAATTTAG
>JAOZSM010000204.1:2666-5517 GCA_029939675.1 Fidelibacterota bacterium | reverse complement strand
GTCTGTCACCTACTGTTTCTTCCGCAATAACGGTACAGTCGTAGGCTTCTTCCAGTTCTTCAGCTTCAGTGAAATCTTCATAGGAGAGATCAGAGCCCATGAGTGATTGACGTAACATATGTCCGGCGATCTGGATCACCCTGTTTGTACTGGGTGAATAGATCCAGAGCTTATCATCCAACTTTAACATCTTGGTACCTCTTTCCCGGGCAGGAGAGAGGTACTCGCTGAATGATTTGTCTTCACCCATGGTATAGCCTCGGGAGGTAATCGTCCGGCTGGAGCGACGTCCATGAACGATCATAGTTGATTCCACAACCTGGTTTTCTGAAACCATATTGAAGTCAATCCGTTTCATGACGTCCAGACCGTCAGGCCAGTCCTGGGCAATGGTTTGGGTGGGGCTGGTGATGATCAATGCCAGTCCGAGCAATGTGAGATATCGATTTATCTTTGTCATTTCAGTTTTCCCTTCATAAAAGTGGGGACGTTGCATGCAACGTCCTTACAATGCCTGCGGTGCAGATGATCATGTCTCCAGTTCTTTAAACAATGAAGCGGTCTGTCGTTTATAGATACCACGGCCCGATACCAGCGAACCCAGGAATGGTGCAATGATGCCAGGGACAAAACCGATATAGAAACAGGCCGGTGTGATCTTGCCTCTAATAACATTTGGATAGTAAATACCATCACCTGTGTTGGCTGCCATATTTCCCAGATCGATACCATATTCCTGTAGGAGCCAAACACCAATAAGACCAATAGCTGTCCCAAAAATAGTCCCGATTATGCCGATCAGGGCTGATTCAATGAGCATGGAACGATAGATATGTCCCTTTTGCTCTCCTACTGCCAAACGTAATCCCATTTCCCCATAGCGCCGCAGGCCATTCATCAGGCCAGAGTTCCAGAGCACAATGAACATGATCAAGATAAAAACAAATGAAATAATGAGTCCGAATGATCCTGCAAATTGCAGCAAACCTGCCATCTCATTGGAATCTTCCAGACGCAAGGCGATGGGTGTGTAAGGGTCATTTGCATCTTTCAAGTTGTTGTTGATCCAGTCTGTTACCACAAGGGCTCTTTCACTGGAATATTCATCATCCTTAAAAAACCCCAAGATTTCAGTACTGCCCTCATTCATATCCAGCGCCATTCGGGCACCTTCAATGTCTGTGATTATAGCTCCCCCTTTATCCAGGGCAGCGATACCAAAGACGACAGTTCCACAAATATTAAAATTCTGGAATGACATTGCGCCGTTCACGGTGGAGGTCATGAGCGTAACCTGATCACCAACACCAATTTTGTATGATTCAGCCATACTTTTAGAGATGAGGATATCAAAAGGATCTTTGGGTAGGCCACCATCCACAACAGATTCTCTTAGATTCAGATAATCCAGCTCAGTGCTATTAGGGCTGATGAGGTCAGCAGAAAGGGCAGCTACGGTTGTTTGGGCTCGTGTTTCACCGTTTTCATCTGGAATATCCAGCAATCCACCATAGCGTGTTCTGGCTTTCCACATCATATCAGGGAATTGGTCCTCTAACTTTTGGATCAACCCATCTGCATCATCCAACGCTAGATCTATTGGCATCTGATATCGGTTTTCATAAAAAGCCTGGGACATGAGTTTGACATGTCCGGCATCCATATGCGAACTCATTTTGATCATATCTGGCAAAACGCCACCAATGTATCCCGTCATGGTCACGGTTAAGACCACTCCAATGAGGACGGTGAGGACGGGAAAGAGACTCCGTGAACGATCACGGAGGATACCTAGTAAAAGAAATTTGATCATGACATTTTCCCCCGTAGTGCATCAGTTGGTTTCAGTTTGGCCAGTTTGCGAACAGGTATAAAGCTGGTGATGGTCACCGTAATAAGCACGACGATGGTCGTTCCCAGAATGAGACTCAGGGAATAGGATGGATACAATACTTGAGGGAGCACCATTCCGAAGCTATCCACATCAATAGGCATCGTGAAACCGTTCTGATTGTTCAAGTAGAGCAACGGACCACCATAAAGAGTGGCTAGAACAGCTGCAAAAAATCCATGCAGCCCACCTTCCAGCGTAAACAATTTAATGAGGGTAACTCGCGTCATACCCAAGGCCATAAGGGTGCCCATTTCCCGACGCCGCCGCCAGATGGACAAGACCTGTGTGTCAAAAACGGCCAGGAGAGCCAGAGCCATCAGGACTCCATACATAATGCTTCCTCCTGAACTCTTCATCTCAACCATTTCCCGAATATCTTTTGTCAATGCGAATAGGCTCATGTATTTCCAGTCTGATTCGGGTAATTCGCCAGCATATGATTTGTCAATAACCAGCATAGTTGCTTCATTCTCTAAGCGAGTAATATCCTGCAGGAGTGCGAGATCCACCCAGATATTCCCAATATCAATGGTTGAGTTCTCGGTTTGCATGATATGAACGACCTGGGCATCGCGAGCATCGTAGGCTCCGTTACCATCACGCCATTGCATGGTAAATACATCACCTTGTTTAACATTGATACTTTTAGCCATCCGTTGACCCAGCATAATAGGTAAATAACCATTTGGCTCTACAGAAAGCTCAGATGTAGAAATGTTCATTACCGTTTGGGCCGGATCGACACCGCGTAATATGATATTCTTCATTCGATTGTCAGGATAGATAGCACCCTGATAAAGCATGACAGGAGTAATTGTACCGTTACTGATAAGCGGATTGAAAACCTCAGGTATTTTCCCATGGGCATCCGGGAGTGATAGGGGATCATAGGGATCATATACTTCACACCAGAAGTGACCACTGCCATAGTTGGTATCTTCAGAAATGCGGATGCTT
>JAOZSM010000204.1:0-2566 GCA_029939675.1 Fidelibacterota bacterium | reverse complement strand
TTCACACCAGAAGTGACCACTGCCATAGTTGGTATCTTCAGAAATGCGGATGCTTTGATCCTGCATCCCGTTATACATGCCTTTGAGATAGATAATGGACAGGAATGCCAGTGAAAGCACAAAGACATTCAGCCAGGTTCGTATGCCTGCCCCTTTCAAATTACGATATGCTAACTTGAGGATAACCATGATTGCGTCCTCCATTTATTTAGTTTCATCTTTAATTGCTTCTCCAATTTACATGATCGAGTATGATTAAATTTTGGTTGATGACAATTGACGGCTTCGCATATGCGAGCATTAGCTATAATCTTAATTAGCAACACTTTGCGCCTCTGCGTTCTCTGCGAGAGGCTCTTTTTCCGAGATCGTCATATTTGATCATGACATTTTCCCCCTTAACGCATCAGTTGGGTTCAGCTTAGCCAGCTTCCTGACAGGGATATAGCTGGTGATGGTCACCGCGATGAGGACAGTAACAATAGTTCCAAGAATTAGACTTGCAGAATAGGTCGGGTAAAGCGTTTGGGGTAGCACCATCCCAAAGCTGTCCATATCCATAGGTATGGTCAATCCCCTAATATTGTTAAGATACAAAAGAGGTGCACCGTAGATGGTGGCCAGAACAGCTGCAAGGATACCATGCAGACTGCCTTCCAGAGTGAACAACTTGATCAGGGTTAAGCGGGTCATACCCAGAGCCATAAGAGTTCCCATTTCCTGACGACGTCTCCAGATAGAAAGGACTTGAGTATCAAAAATTGCCAGGAGTGCCAAGGCCATGAGAACAATATACATGACGGCTCCACCGGCCTGTTCCATTTCCATCATATCTCTAAGATCTTTGGTCAGTGCGAAGAGGCTCATGTATTTCCACTGTGATTCAGGTAATTCACCCGAATAGGATTTATCCACTACCAGCATAGTGGCTTCATTTTCCAATCGGGTGATATTCTGGAGCAAGCTGAGGTTTAAATAGACATTCCCAATGTCGATGGTGGAGTTCTCGGTAGTCATAATATTAACAACCCTCACATCTCGAGCATCGTAAGCGCCATTGCCGTCACGCCACTGTAGGGTAAAGATATCCCCTACCACAGCATTTATGCTATTAGCCATACGATGTCCAAGCATGACTGGGAGATAGCCATTTGACCTCACCCCGAGTTCAGAAGTGGGAAGATTCATTACTTCCTGGGTAGGATTTACACCCCGGAGCGTGACATTCTTGAGTCGATTACCTGGATAAATGGCACCCTGATAAAGCATTACCGGGGTCATCACACCAGAACTGATCAAGGGATCAAAAACATCTGGGATACTGGCATGTGCATCAGGTAGGGATAATGGATCATAGGGATCATAGGTCTCACACCAGTATTGGCCACTGCCCATATCTGTATCTTCGGATATACGGATACTTTGATCCTGCATGCCATCGTACATCCCTCTGAGATAAATGATGGAAAGGAATACCAGGGAAAGCACAAAGACGTTGAGCCAGGTTCTAATACCGGCTCCCTTTAGATTTCGATACGCTAATTTCAGGATGACCATGATTGGGGGGGCCTCCAGTTAGTTACTTGAAATCTTTTTGCCACAAAGGCACCCGGATTCTCTGCCGGCTGGCGGATACACCGCGGCAGGACAAGACTCGAAGAACCACAAAGTATATTTGTGACCCTTTGTGACTTGGTGTTTTTGTGGCTATTCAGGATCAATTCTTCATTCTCTTTAATTATTTCAATTCGTCTTTGACCACTTTACCATCTTCCAGAGAGATGATCCGTTTCATATACTGCATGACTTTCTCATCATGGGTGGCAAATAGAAAGGTTGTCTGCAGCTCGGCATTCAACTTTTCCATGGTTTGCAGGATATGGTGCGAATTCTTGGCATCCAGATTGGCTGTAGGTTCATCAGCAAGCACCAGAGCTGGTTTTTTAACCATGGCTCGAGCTATGGCAACCCGTTGAGATTCCCCACCGGATAATTGGGCAGGTCGCATTTCTGCTTTATCAGTCAAACCCACCCATTCCATTGCATCGTTCACCATTTTTTTTCGCTCATCAGCATTCTTACCCAGTAAGAGCAGGGGGAATTCAATGTTCTCAAAAACAGTATAAACAGGGAGGAGGTTATAGGTCTGGAAAATAAATCCAATATGCTGATTCCTAAGCATGGCGGCCTGTTTATGGCTGAGTGAGCCTATATCATGGTCAAGTACTGATACAGTCCCGCTTGTGGGTACATCCAAGGAACCAAGTACATTCAATAAAGTTGTTTTCCCGGAACCACTAGGACCTACCAGTCCGGTGAATTCAGCTTTTCCGATATCAAGGTTGACATTTTTCAGTGCGATGAACTCTCGGTCAGCTACCGGGTATGTTTTTACCAGATCGTGGGTGTGGATCAGTTTTACTTCAGTCATTATTATCTCCTATTTACTATGAAAAATTCATTTTAGAGCAAGTCTCGTCCTCCCCTCGGGGAGGTGGTCCGCAGGACCGGAGGGGGTTATATACCGATTTAGCTCCATTCTGACGATTAACAAACCCACCCCTAA
>JAOZSM010000203.1 GCA_029939675.1 Fidelibacterota bacterium | reverse complement strand
TCAATTGGTATAATCGTTTCCTCACCAAGATAAGCGATCTGCTCATGAGCTGGGACATTCCAATGGAGTGGGTTACGATCAACTGTAAACTCCCAGGCCACGGTATCCAGTGGCATCCCATTCACATCCCAGAGAGCATTTCCAGCCAGATCCTGAACAAATTGAACCTGAGCTCTCAACACTTGATTTTCAATCTCACGATTGGACACCGAGGTAGCTGGTGTGATCACAAGCTGATTATCATTACAGGTTACCTGAGCAGCAATTCCAGCTCCAGTATGGGCAAAGAACAGTTGACCCGTATTGGGGTAAACCTGGTCACAGTCAATATCCTCAGTCAAAGTCAGAATGATCTGGTCATTGGGATTGAGTATCTGATCCATTGGTTCAGGTTGACCCAGAATCTCCGGAGAACTTCGGTCGATAGTACCCATACGTAAATCAGAGTAGCTATCTCTCAGACGACACCCGGCATGGGCGCGAATAAAGTATTCGCCTTCCGGTACACTGGATGTATTCCAGTACAGCTCCCAGAAGTCCTGTCCAAGATCTCCGATACCGGTCAAAGTAGCCCCTGAGAACCATTCTTCTTCGTCGGTTCGAGTGTATTCCAACACAATATCTTCCAGTTCAACATCCAAAGTATCGAAATTGGCAAAGACGACCCGGAGACTGTCCTGTCCCTCTTCATCGGCACTGGCTTGATTGATGAGCCAACCATCATATTCCGGAACAGTAAGGGTAACCTCGGAACAAGGTGCAATAAAACGCACAGTAAACTCATCAATACCGGCATTCTGGGTGTCTTCACCCAGGATATCAGCAATCTCCAGCTCTCCCGGAGGGCCAAATTCAAGCGTCAAATCATCATATTCAAAAGCCAGGGGTCCTCTTTCTACAACCATTGTGGCATTCACAGTTTGTCCGGCATCTATCTCAAATGAGAGTTCAGTACCAGAAATTGAGACGCCATTGACCTGGATTAACAGACCATCAGGATTGGATTCATTCCAGGCACTTAAACTATAAGCCCAGGTCTCTCCCGTTTCGCTGAGATTACCCAGGGTCAGGTCAAATAATACTGACTCATCCGGTTCGTTATCCACTGATACAGGTGGATCAATAGCTAGTGAGCACCATTGCCGTTTAAAGGTATTGGCTTCCCAGGGATTGGAGGTCTGGCCTGCTATCAGCTCAAAAACCGGCATACCCCAGACGGGGTCACGTTTTAGATCCAGCGTAAAAGCATCTCCTGGATCATCATCACCCAGAAAGAAACCCATAGTTCGGCTATAGCTCTCAGAATCGCCTTCACCAGTTGTAGTATCGATGGTTGTGTTAGAACTCCCACCACCAATGATACCAACTCCGTTAAACTCGACTCCCCCGGCTCCTTCTATTTCATCCCAATCACTAATTGTGATTTCGGTTTCATGCGACACAGAGGAATCTGTAGTCGTGGAATATTCGTATGATGCCAGGGCGTCAAACGAAATATTGCTGAGCATCTCTCCCGTATTGGAAGTTGCATCAGTTGGCAAAGCATGCACTTTAGCAGAATCGTTGGTTGCCAACAGATTATTCCAATAGCGTAGGGATTCACCCAGTGCACTGGTATCATCCGGACTGGTATTCTCATTTGAGTAGATCGTTTCCAGATCAGGAATCAGGTTATTCCGGATATGATAATCTGAGTAGACATAAAAGGAATGGAACCCGGTCATATCAGACAGACCATAAGTGGAATCCAGTTCCACTTCGCAGGATTCATTCACGGATAGATCCACAATGCGGCTATAGGTAACATTTAAGCCGGCACCAACAAATATGTCGCCGCCACCACCAACAATAAGACCATCACCATTGGTTTGATAGAGCTCTGAAGTAGTAAAGCAGACCTCTGTCTCAGTTTGAGACACATCAGTAATGGTAGAACCCCATGATTCAGTGAGTTCTGCTGTAACATCTACTTCTGTTTCCCAGGTGATACTGGTTCCCACAAATGGAACCGTCCAGCCGGCTGCGATGGTCATATCCAGCCCAAGATTCTCAGTAACAAAACCTGAGGAAGACTCTTCGTTAACAGTTTCAAGCGAAACTGTTCGGCAAATAGTTTGCTCTTCTGCCAGATAACTATAGCTGAGATCACCAGGCGGATCTCGGAGGACAAAGAACGGTAACAGACTGGTTTTAGCTGGTCGACTGACAAAATCAGTACCGTCAGTTACAGTTATTCCGGTAATGGTTGCCCAGGCATCCTCAGTGGCCTCCCGTCCCAACTCATCAGTAACAGCAATCAGCAACTGTTTTTGAAAGGGATGATCACCACCATCCAGGGTATTGGGCGCTTTTGGCGTAAAGTTATACCAAACCGTTCCATCAGGACTTTCCAGCAGAACTTTGTCAGTATAGATACCGGTCCAGTCATCGAAGGCTTGAATCTCAAAACTGGTCAGAGGACACTGATTAGCATCAATCTCTTCACCATTTACTGTATAGCCACCATATTCCTCATAGATGAAAACCAGCAGACTATCCTCTTCAAACTGGGTAAGTACTTCGCAGTCAGCTTCCCAGGGAAACTCACTGAAAGAGATGGCCAGGTCTGATTTGTACATAAATTCCAGATGAGCAGAAGAATCCACCAGGGAAAGATCCTGATTTTCAAAATCAACTTCGCTATAATACGGATCTACCATCATCTGAAATTCCAGTGGGGGCAGTCCAATAATGGCCTGATAACCCTCGCCTGTGGTAATATTAGCAAAGGTCTCCTCATAACAATATCCAGAGCCCTGGCCGGGTACCCGAAGGGTGATCTCGGCATCGCCAATCGGATACATACAAATTCCACCACCGATGTTCACAAACAGAGTATCAGTGTATTCATTTGTAAAATCTACATTGGCAATATCATCTTCGATATTTTCTACGATATAATTCTGCTCTACACCATCCAAATGAAAGATGTGTCCTTCCAGATAGGATGTATCGATCTCGATATAATCCGTTCCAGCAAACGTGGTCGTATCATAGACAAAATAACCACCAAACCGAACCGAAAGTGCAGCGCCCGTATTAGGTTCAAAATCCAGACTAAACTCACCGTATGAATTCGTGAAGGTTTCTGGGCGGGTACTGACAGAATCTGCCAGTATTTCGGCATGAACCACAGCACAATTAGTATTGGCATAAGTGATGTAACCGGAAACTGTAAACAGTGATTCATCCAGGAACTTCACATCTGTTGCTTCCGGATCGTTGCGACTTAAGGTCGCCTGATCATCATTGGGAGTAAAAAAAGCATGATTCTCTTTATAAGGTGTGACGGTATAGGTGGTTCCGTTGTCATCACCAGCATCATACCAGACATTCCGAATCTCATAGCTGCCATCAACTTCGGTGAAGGCTGATAGTTTCACATCAGGAATCTCTTCACTCCACTCAGCGCCTTCCAATGTGGCCAATTCACGGGGTGAAGTGGCATCGTAGGAAATATTATTCATCCCCTCATCAAACTTCCAATAGCCAATCAAGCCAGTTTCATCACCAAATAGAGCTCTGTCTTTGTTCTTTTGGATGTCCTCTTGTTCTCTGGCAGTCGACCAAACTCTAATATCATCCACCCAACCATCAAAGAATTGGCCCAACAATCGATTCTTTCCAACGCGAATACGCTCACCATCAGGAATTACCAGACAAGGGGCAGTACCTGCCACATTTCCATCCAGATAAAAAATGAAGGTATTGGTATCCATAACACAAGCCACATGGTGCCAGGCTTGAGTATTTGGCAAAGCCGTACTTAATTCCACCAGACCAATATTGGCCTTCAGATTGCTGTCATCATGCTGCAATTGAAAACGTTCACCCATATCCATTATGGTGCTGATCGTAGGTGTCAGGTCAATATTTATCCAGAGTTCAATGGTGAATGATTCCGATATTTCTTCCTCGTACCAGGAGTCAATACTAACGAAATCACCAGTTCCATCCAAACGGGCAGATTTACCCCGTATGGGAGATAAAGATACCTCTACATCTGCAACAGGATTACCAGTGGGTGTCCACGGTGCACCCGGGGTTGGTCCCGGTGTAAAGACCCGGCCGGAGATCTTACCATTCGGCAGGGTAAAGCCAGCATCAAAGCCCTCATCACTATCACCATATTTATTTGATGTAGTTACTCCATAGTTGTAGAGCTGTCCGGGATAAATGCTCTGATCATCATTAAATGATGGATCTTCAATGGGAATATTGGCCTTCCAGACCCCGTCCCGGGTTAAGACCCAGTTCCCAGCAGGAAAATCCGAGGCCAGAGAGGTCTCGTCAGTTGCTGGTGGACTAAGCACGTCCTGGACGGCGCTGATAGTAATGTAAGCTGGATGTTCACTTGCACCATCTGAAGCATTCACAATTGGTGCATCAGGTTCTTTAACGTAAAAGGACCATAAGCCCAGGTCTGTGGAATAATGACTACTCTCAGAGCGCCCAACAGCCACCTGTCCGGCCGTTACAGTAACGGAAGCAGGTCCGGATGAATTAGTGATAGTATTGGTGAGAACGGCATGTCCTCCCAGTACATCACTATGTTGAGAAATGTAATATTCAGATGAATTAGTCTGGGCGGAAAGTAGACCAGGCAGGATCAAACCCATGAGGGTGATCCAACTCAAGGCTGACCGCCTGACTGAGAATTCATGTCTATGTTTGGTTCGCATAATTATGCTCCTGTCATAAAACTGCATGTTACGAATTGATTAATCACTTCAGATCAATTCGTTGATCAGTTAGCTTTATACCCTGAGGATGCGTGACCAAACTTTGTATTTACAAACATGACATAGATATCCCACTCAGGATAGTTATTGTGAGTTGGTGCATCACAGAAAATTTTCCAGACACCATTTTCCACAAATGCATTAATCTGCCAAAGATCATTATTACCACTTTCATCTAGATCTCCATACCCCGCATCGAATCCGGTAATTGCTGCAATCCAATTATCAGCACTCCAACCCGTATTGATGGTCGCATTCTCACCACTTGCCTCGAACTTTCTGAATTGAAAGGGTTTGTCATAATTTCCTGTACCAACACGGGCCTTAATTTCACCACCAAAACCAACCATGCCGCCATCGTTATTGAGATAAAGTGGAGTCGTTGCTCCGTTATTGCGCGCCATGATCTCGTTGTTATCAATTACAACATTACTAGCTGTGGTCGCTCCCATCTGAATAAAGCCACCACTACTCAAGGAAACATCCGTCCCACCAGAGACGTGCAATTTTGTTGCGGGTACACTTGTACCGATCCCCACTTTATCTGCACGAACACTCATGGCTTTCACATTATTTGAATATACGTCCAAATTACCATCACCATCAGATTCCAAACCAGTATCTGTATCACCGACCGCAAGATCAATTGAGGGAGTTCCACCATAATTATTATTGTCTACGTAGACATTACCTTTAACGGTTAATTTCCCCCCTGGAGCATCCGTACCGATACCCACATTACCAT
>JAOZSM010000202.1 GCA_029939675.1 Fidelibacterota bacterium | reverse complement strand
AAACACGCGGCCGAATTACATAAACAAGCCATCGTCATTGATGCCCACTGCGATATACTTATACCCATCGCTGATGGTAAAATCAGGTTAAGTGATAAAGTTGATGTACCCGACTCTACCACCTTGGAGGGGCCACAATTTTCCGGAATAGCCAAAGGCGCAATGACTCAATTCTCATCACACGCTTTGTATTTCGGAACTATCGGCCAATATAGCATTCCACTGTTTCTTTCTGGAGGGTTGACTGTACAGGGTTGTGCCATCTATTTAGAGGACACGCAGCTTGACTAGGCTCTGCAGCGCGGTTTGGATATGGTGTGGGCTTTTCATAGGGAGGCTGAAGAAAATGATAACTTTGAAATAGCTAGATCTATTGCAGATATTCTTCGAATTAAAAGTGAAAATAAATGTGGTGGCATACTCACATTTGAAGGTTTTGAACCTTTGGGTCATGAGCTAAAGAATCTTGATATTTTTTACAAATTGGGGCTGCGTATTGCCGGTTTTACCCATAATAGACGCAATCCCTTTGCCGACGGAACCCAATCACATGTTAAGACTGGTGGCCTCACTGAATTAGGTAAACTGGCTGTTAAGCGGATGAATGAACTAGGCATCGTAATAGACCTGGCTCATATAAATCAGGTCGGATTCTGGGAAATACTGGAATTGACAAATAAACCAGTAATAATTTCACACCGAAGTGCACTGGAAGAGTATCCAATAAAAGCGGAACATAGTTCAGCTCATCCCCGCCTTGATGTAACAGGGGGACCCGAACGGTTGGAGGCTCTGGCAAAAAATGGGGGAGTATTCGGAGTTTTATTTTGGGGATTGAAAGATATCGATGAAGTAGTCTCAGAAATTGAATATGTCATTGAAATGATCGGACCAGATCATGTGGGGCTTGGTTCAGATTTATATGGCATGGATTACGCTCCCAGAGGACTGGAAGATATCTCCAAAATTCCAGCTTTGACTGAAGCTTTGGTGGGTAGGGGTCATTCAGATGAAGCAATCCTCAAATTTCTGGGTGGAAATTATCTACGGGTATTTGAGCAGGTATGGAAATAGTAAAACAACATCCTAATGGGGAAATAACATGAAAAATATAATCATCACAAAAATCGATATTTTTAATCTGAGAATTCCCTTATCGCGTCCATACCGGGTTTCCTTCAAATTGTTTGAGCACGCTAACAATACTATTGTTCGTATCCACTCAAACGATGGGATTTACGGTATTGGGGAAGGCTGCCCGGGCACGAGAATTACTGGTGATACACAAGCATCAAATTTTGAGATGGCTCAATTATTGGCTAAAGCCCTAATCGGCAAAAACCCCTTAGCCATTGAAGAACGGATGCGTGATATTCACCGACTTTTGGATTTTAATTCTACCGTGAAGAGCGCTTTCGATATTGCGTTGTATGATTTATTGGCCAAAAATGCCGATCTTCCGCTTTACGCTTTATTAGGTGGAGAAAAACGGACTTTACATACTGATTACACTGTTGGACTCGATGAGCCTGAAATCATGAAAAAAGAAGCGCTTGAGTTTATAGAAAAAGGGTATCCGGCACTAAAAGTTAAGTTGGGAACTAACAAAAAAGACAATGTGGAGCGGATTCGTATTATTCGGGAGGCGATTGGTGATGATACTCCCATCCGACTTGATGCCAATCAGGGTTGGGATGTGTCGACCGCAATACAAACTTTAAAAGAACTTGAACAATACGATATCCAGTACTGTGAAGAACCCATCCCCTGTTGGGATAACAAGGGGTTAAAAAGAGTGCGGGATAATAGCCCCATCCCAATAATGGCAGATGAATCCATTCATGATCATTTCGACGCTTTCCGTCTTGCTGATATGGAAGCCTGCGATTTCTTTAATATTAAACTTGCTAAATCCGGAGGTATTCATACTGCATTAAAAATTAATGCTGTTGGAGAGGGTGCCGGAATCAAATGTATGGTAGGCTGCATGGATGAAACCCGTTTAGCATTGACGGCTTCAGCTCATCTGGTTTCTGCCAGACCAAATATTGCCTTTACTGATTTGGATGCGCATTTGTTCTTATCTGAAGATCCTGTTGTCGGTGGAATGATTGAGAATAATGGAGTGATCACTTTGCCCGATACACCGGGACATGGGGCGGATATCCCAGAAGAATACCTGAATACTTATGAATCGATTACTATCTCCAAATAGTCAGGATTTTTTCAATATGAATTCACTAGAAATACTTGGCTTTATCGCTGGATCTCTTGTGGCAGCATCGTTTCTGCCTCAAGTAATGAAATCATGGAAATCAAAATCAACAGATGATATTGCGATTTCACTATCAATCCTGAACCTGAGCGGTCAAATACTGTGGACCATATACGGAATTAGAATTGGCAGTATTTCTTTGATTGTGATGAGTCTAATTACTCAATTATTAACATCATCATTGTTAATATTGAAAATTAAATATGGATAATCCGTCCGGTAATCTAGTCAGCCGTGACTTCAAGGATTCAAACTTTGATTAATCTAGTATCAGTTAATAGACAAATAATTTCCAGGAGGAAGTATGTCCAAAAAAGATAGTAACTTGAAAAATTGTAGTTTTGGTACAAAATCAGTTTGGGCTGCTGAAACAGAGCTATTCTATGAAGGTGCAACACAAGTACCCATCGTGCAAAATGCTACCTTTGGTTTTAAGGATGTTGACACCTGGTATGATGTAGCCCTTGAGAAAAAGGAAGGCCATATCTACAGTAGAAATACAAACCCCACCCTACATGTATTTGAAGAGAAAATGCGCATTCTGGATGGCGCTGAAGCGACTACCAGTTTTGCTACGGGAATGGCAGCTATTAGCAACACACTCTTCACCCTCCTTTCACCTGGACAGCGTGTTGTTTCAGTTAAAGACACCTACGGTGGAACCAGTAAAATATTTATGGAATTCCTACCCCGGTTCAATGTCAATGTACAACTTTGTGACACTACAGATCATGAGGCCATAGAAAATGAGATCAAAAAGGGTTGCCAGGTCGTCTATCTGGAGACCCCCACAAATCCAACCCTAAAAGTAATGGATCTAAAGCGGCTCATTAGAACTGCTCATGACAACGGCGCCGTAGCAATTGTGGATAACACCTTTGCTACACCTTACAACCAGATGCCCATTGAACTTGGAGCTGATCTTGTTGTTTACAGCGCTACCAAGTTTTTAGGTGGGCATGCTGATGCTATGGGCGGTGTTGTAAGTGGTAAAAAAGACTTGGTTAAACAGATCTATCACTTCCGTGAGATAAATGGTGCTACTCTGGACCCCATGTCCGCTTTTCTTTTAATACGGGGTCTAAAAACGCTGGAAATACGTATGCAACGCCATAATGAAAATGCTCTAAAATTAGCACATTTCCTGCAAGGGCATCCCAAAGTGGAGCAGGTTTACTATCCTGGGCTTGAGTCGCATCATAATCATGAAATTGCAAAAAAACAGATGCATGGATTTGGTGGAGTCATGTCATTCACGGTGCGAGGAGGCTATGAAGCTGCGGTTAAGATTCTCCCAAAATTGAAATTTGCCCGCATGGCAGCCCACCTGGGTTCCGTTGACACCATTGTCGGTCTACCAAAAGTCGCTAGTCATGTAGAAACGACGCCTGAGGAACGGAAACTATTGGGTATCCCAGAAAATCTGATCCGCTGTTCAGTGGGGATAGAAAACATAAAAGATATAATTGCTGATTTTAATCAGGCATTGTCGAAGATATAGTCATGTAATTATGGGTTTTAAGAATTTAACGAATAAGATTATTACTGAAGAACAAGGTGCATGAAATGAAACACAAATTAGCTTTAATTGGTTTTGGAACAGTTGGCCAGGGTCTATGCGAAATACTTCTTTCAAAAAAAGAACACCTAAAAATAATACATAATTTTGATTATGATATTGTAGCTATTTCTGATTTGCTTAAAGGTTCGGTCTATTCTCCAACCGGGTTAGATATTCGTAAAATATTGGATATGGCTAAATCAACTCAATCATTAAACGAGTATAAATCTGAAGCTGAAGTTCATACCGGATGGGATGCATTGAGAACTATTAAAGATTCAAATGCAGATATTGTTTGCGAATTAGCCTATACAGATATTAAAACTGGACAACCCGCAACCGACCATTGCCGTGTGGCATTAAAAGCAGGTAAACACGTTGTTACTTCCAATAAAGGTCCAGCAGCCCTGTTCTATAAAGAGCTAAATGAAATCGCCAAAAAGAATAGTGTAAATTTTTTGATTGAAGGAACGGTTATGTCCGGTACACCGGTTCTTAACCTTGCTCAAAATACACTAGCAGGAAATAACATAACTGCAATAAAAGGGATATTAAACGGAACCACTAACTATATCCTGACAAATATGGAAAATGGGTTGGAGTATGAGGATGTACTAAAAGATGCTCAAAATCTGGGCTATGCGGAAGCTGACCCAACGGCCGACGTGGAAGGGTTTGATGCACTGGCAAAAGTAACCATTCTGGCTAATGTATTAATGGGTGAGAATCTCAAGCCAGCAGATATCCCCTGCAAAGGAATATCCCAGATTACCTTGAATGACATTGAGCAGGCAAAAAAAGAGGGTAAGCGCTGGAAGTTGATTGGTGAGATCAAAAAAGAAGGTGACAATGTAATTGCTTCCGTTTCACCAATGATGATTGAGCTTTCCCACCCGTTAGCAGGAGTAAGTGGTGCAAACAATGCCATTACTTTTTCCACTGATTTGATGGGAGATATTACAATTAACGGAGCCGGAGCCGGAAGAACAGAAACCGGTTTTTCAATATTAACTGATATTTTAGAAATCAATAGATACTAAAGAGACGTAAAAATGAAAATGATAATAGGCGGAAAATGGGTTGAAAAAGAGCAAATAATCAATATTACAAACCCCTATGATGGAAGACTTGTTGATACGGTTCCACGCGGAGATTCAACAGATGTAATGGAAGCAATATCAATAGCTGAAAAGGGATATGAGATTAATCGTAATCTTCCAGCTCATAAACGGATTTCAATATTAAAGAAAACTGCTGATTTGATGCAGGAACGGTTTGAAGATTTAGCCATTACAATAGCTTCTGAGGGGTCAAAAACAATTGCAGAGGCAAGAAAAGAAGTTGGCCGTGCTATCAACACAATTACCATTTCTGCTGAAGAAGCTCGCAGACTAAATGGAGAAACCATCCCTTTTGACAGTGCTGAAGGATCTGAGAACAGAGTTGGGTACTTTTACAGATTTCCCATTGGAATCATTGGGGCTATTACACCTTTTAATGACCCTTTAAATTTGGTAGCACACAAATTGGGGCCAGCCATTGCAGGTGGGAATGCGGTCGTGTTAAAACCAGCAACCGTAACTCCCCTATCAGCATTGAAATTGGCTGAATGTATGTTAGATGCCGGATTACCCGGAGAAATTTTATCCGTTGTAACCGGTTATGGCAGCGAAATTGGTGATGCGATTGTAACTGATGA
>JAOZSM010000201.1 GCA_029939675.1 Fidelibacterota bacterium | reverse complement strand
AGACGCAAAGTGTTGATAATTAAGAATATAGACCAAATTCGCCTAAATGACTATATTTATTGATGTTAGGGTGGTATTCATGTTCTATCATATGCTTTTTGTGAGAGCATCAAACTCCTTAGCTAAATACCTTGCTCTCACTCGATGTATTCAGAAATTAAAAGACATGTTCACCATGACCAGGCTTTCTTGGGGGCCTTGAAAAAAGTAACCCCGGCAGACGTGAACCTGGTAGCAGAAAAATATTTAACATTAGACCAAACCATTTCTATCGTGGTTCGGTAGGTGTCATCTTTCAATAAAACCAAGGGGTACAAAATGAGAACAGTTAAAATCGCGTTTTTAAGTATTGTTGCCATGCTGGTAATGGTGTCCTGTAAGCCACCAGAGTTTACCGAAGTTGTTTTTCTCCAACACGACTTACAATTTGAATTAAATGTCGAAAAACACAGTGCAATATTCACTGACGCAGGACTAATGAAGGTAAATGTTGGGTCTAACTTACTATATTTGCCACCTAATGCCCAAATACAGACTTTTGAGATCAATGGATCCAGTCTCAAGTATGTCACGCTCGACTCAATTGGTTTACATGGCTTAAAACCTGAGTTTGCTGCCAAAATAAGAGCATTAGAACCACCAGACGATGCATTATGGGTGCTTTTTGATCAAAAGAAAGCTCAAAAAATAAAATTCAGCCTGAGTTATTCGGCGGTATTTGATGCTGATGTGGAGAATGCAAAATTTTCCAATCAGAATGTGGGTCGGGAAATTACCGGAACCATCATTGAAAAGGGCGCCTATTTTAGCCCTAGTTCCTTTTACTATCCCCAGGGAAATGATGGCCTTATGCATTTTCAGGTAACAGCCACCATACCGGCAAACTGGGAGTCAATTGCTGATGGTAACAGTCTTGCCAATGTCAGTTCCGGTTCAACTAAAATTCAAAGTTGGCAGAATCCCTATGAATCCGATGGACTGATGTTCATGGCTGCTCCCTTTGTGGTAAAACAGATGCAGGCCGATGACGTTGATGTGTTTTGCTATTTCTTTGCCGAGGATACCAGCCTGTTTGAAACCTACCTACCGGCAACTGCAAAGTATGTGAAAATGTACTCAGATCTCATTGGGCCTTATCCCTATAAACGTTTTACCGTTGCTGAAAACTTTTTTCCCACAGGCTATGGAATGCCGGCCTGGACCCTTCTGGGGCAGCAGGTAATTCGCCTGCCCTTTATTGTGATGAGCTCCCTGGGACATGAAGTCCTGCATAACTGGTGGGGCAACAGTATATATGTGGATTATGAAAATGGAAATTGGTGTGAAGGCATGACTGTTTATGGTGCTGATTATCGCTATAAACTTAACCGCTCCCCAGCCAGTGCCCGGGATTATCGCAAGGATATCCTGAAAGCCTATAAAAATTATGTAACTCCGGAGAATGAGTTTCCGGTCCGCGAGTTCATCGCTCGGCATAATGCTGAGAGTCGCACGATTGGCTACAATAAAGCCATGATGATCTTTCACATGATCGAAGAACGAATTGGCACAGATAATTTTATCCAGGCCTGGCGGGATATATATGCTGGCCATAAAGGTGAGAAGGTCACCTGGGAACAGTGGATCGCCGCTTACGAGCAAGCTTCCGGTGAGGATTTGAGTTTTGTGATCCCTCAGTGGGTGGATGATGTTGGTGCAGCCAACATCAAGGTGGATCTCCTGGAGTCTGAAGTAAAAGATGGACAGACCAGAGTGAAATTCAAGGTTACACAACCCGATAAAGTTTACAATATAAGTTTCCCGGTAAAATTTATTGGAGTCGATGGCCAGGATGGTGAGATTGGGCTTACTCAAAAGGAAGCTGAATTCGAGTTTACCGTAGCTGGAGAAGCAACTGCTTTTGAACTGGATCCTGATTATAATGTTTTCCGTCATCTATATCCTGAGGAGATTGAACCAACGGTAGCCGCAGCCCTGGGTGCTCCGGAACAACATTTTGTATATTACAATGATGACGAGCAGGCCGTTCTTAAAACCTTTGGTGACAACCTCACTGAAGGGGATATCACACCGGAATCCGGATCGGTTAGCATGGGCTCAGAGGGTAGTTTTGCCGTTATTGCTTTAAATCCCACAGATTTGCCACCAGGACTGGCTCAGCAGGTTAAAGTAACTGAAACGACCATAACCTTTAATGGCACTGAATACCCCCGGGCAGGACACACGTTTGTGTTGAGTGCTGAGGAGCAGGAGATATTCGCCAAGATGCTGATTGTGATCTCTGATGATCTGGAATCATTACCACGCCTGGGACAATTAGTCCCCCATTATGGTAAATACTCCTACCTGGTCTTCAAGGGTGCTCGTAATATTGCCAAAGGTCAGTGGCCAGCTCTGACCAGTCCTTTGAGGGTTGAATTGTAAGGACTAAATGTTGTTGGCAGGGTCAAAGTATCTTTTGACCCTGTCAACATTAAAAAAAACGTAACACAGAACCCGCATCCCCTAAAACTTTTTTCACCAACATAACGATTCTTGTTTGAAAGCAATAATTGTTAATTAGTTTTTCGACCGCTCGTTCGAAATACAGAATGGCGGGTTTAGGTTGTGGAGGCGTTGATGGAAAGAAAACGAAAAGTAACGGAACGGTTGGTGCTAAAAAAAATCCAACTGACGATTAGCCTGCTTCTGGGAGTTTCCAGTCTTTTCGGGCAGAATAAACCTGAAATTATTTCTGGATATGTCAAGAATGAAGACACAAACCTGCCACTACCTTATGTGAATGTTGTCGCTCAGGATGCCGGGATCGGAACCACCTCTGATGATCAAGGGTCTTTCCAGCTAGAAATTCAAAGCGCCGGAACCTACATCCTGAAACTTAGCTATATAGGTTTTGAGCCTCAAACAATAGCGGTAACAGCCCCCCAGGTATACCCCTTAACCATAAATTTAAGACCAGAATTGATTAAGATGTCAACCCTGGTAGTGACCGGTACCCGCACCGAACGCTTTTTGAAAGATGTGCCTGTGACAACCCAGGTGATTAAAAATGAAAAACTGCGGGAAACCGGCGGAACCGATATTTCACAAGTACTGGGGCACGTTACTGGAATTGCTGTAGTAGAAAATCAATTTGGTACAGGGATTGAGCTCTCTGGCTTTGATGCCAACCACGTGTTGGTCATGGTTGATGGCCTGAAGATGATCGGGCGCACCAATGGACAACTGGATATTAGTCAAATACCCATTGAGCAAATTGAACGCATTGAAATCATCAAAGGGGCTGCATCTGCCCTCTATGGAAGCGAGGCCATGGGGGGGGTCGTCAATATAATTACAGCAAAAACGGGTCATGCATTAGGACTTAACGCCGGCAGTATTTTGGGTAGTTATGGTCGAATAGGAGGTAATCTGTCAGTGAGTGGCAGTGTCTTCGGTTGGCCGTCTAAAATCCATTTTAACCGACGAGATTATGGTGGGAATACCTTGAATACAGGCAGTCTTTGGGAAAATGGCAGCGAATACTCCAAACTCAACTTCGGCATTCAATCAACAGGGGATCTTACTCGCGAATTATCCTTAAATTTTCAAGCCTCCCAATTCCTGGAAACTCAGACCGCTGACCTTGAGGTTTTTGAAGATGTGACCAGCAATATCCGCCATTCCAGTCGCCTTGAGCTGGTCAATACAGGTCAACTGTTCACCCTGACTCTGGGGTTGGATTATTCTGATTATGATCACACTTACGAGAGAATTGTGAGTTCATCTGGATTTGTTAAATCCACGGATCAAACGCTTGAGCAGCTTGCCAGGGGTGAATTAAGAGGGTTGGCTGAACTGCAGGAGCATGCGGTTATGATTGGCCTGGGCAGTGAATTGGAGACAACCGAATCTGATCGCATTACCGGGAGTGAACAGACCGCTTCATTGACCCACCTCTTTCTTCAGGATGAATGGTCAATTACCCAAAGAACATCCAGTACCTATGGATTACGCTGGGATCTTCATTCAATCTACGGGAACTATCTTTCACCTAAAATTTCATTCATGTTCAAACCAGAAATGATCTCCCGAATTCGCCTATCCTTTGGACAGGGTTTTCGAGCTCCCACCTTTAAAGAATTATTTCTGGATTACACCGTTGAAGGGATCGGTTATCGCATCATTGGTGACCCTGAGCTCATGCCGGAACGATCCAATAATTTCAACATTGATATTGAAAGATGGCACACTCAGAAATACCATGGTCGCGTTAACCTGTTTTATAACCAAATTGAAAACCTGATTGATTATGCCTTCATTGGTCTTGAAAACAATCTTCAGTTATGGCAAACAGCCAATATCAAAGAAGCCATCACCAATGGCTTCGAAATTGATCTGACATACTTCTATAATAAACGGATCGAAGGGACCCTGGGTTACGCCTATTTGAATACCTGGGATGTGGATAACGAAAGCCCCATCAACTTAAAAGCCAAGCACAAAGCCAATACCAGTCTCCGGGTAAAATTGGGCAATTCGGCCAGTTTTAATCTTAGTGGACAATATATCGGTGATCGCTACTATGGAGAACAAAGTGTTTCAGGAGATCTTGAAACAGAAGAATGGATCGATAGTTACGCAATCTGGAATATGCATTTGCAAAGTGACTTGACCAGAGGTTTGAACATCAATGCTGGCATAAAAAATTTGACAGATGTTTATGATCCTATCTGGGGACCCATGCCGGGTAGAGAGTGGTATATGGGGCTAAATTTTAATTATGAAAATAAATAGAAAGAGGTAAAGATGTTAAAAAGTACAATAGTAATCGCCATGACAGTGTTTCTAATGTTTGGTTGTGAATCAACTGAAGAAGAGGGGGCACAGCAGGAAGCGTTTGGTTATATAACCGAAAATGTAAAAACAGGACCCTCGGTTTATTTTTCCTTTGCTGAAAATGCAGGAGATACAGCAGATACAGGTAGCTGGGATATTAACTTTGCCACCTACTCCTTTTCTGTACCGATCAACGATTCGACCATGATGACTATTTCTAACCCTTATTTTATGGGAGCGTTAGGTCTGGGAATTGCCCGGGTTGATGCTGCCAGCCTGGAGGACGTTATTGAAATTCCAGAGATTTTCTCTGAAGGGGTTTATTCAACCATGGAAGATGAAGATCTTTGGTACATGCTCAGTGATGCCCATATTGTTCAACCCCTGGATTATGTATATGTAGTAAATACCCCTGATGGAAAATATCCAGCTTTTGAGGTTGTCAGCTACTATGACGAAGAAGGGAATAGTGGTGTTTACACCATTGCCTGGAAGTATTTATCAGAATAAGAGTTACATTTAGCTCCCAGAAGCGGCAAAACTTTTTGATCGAGGCTCTCATTTGGGAGCCTCTTCTTTCATGTTATTAAGAATATTTTCAGTTTTTTGACTGCAGGATGCTGGCAGGGAATCAAAAACAGTGTTTTCAATTAAAAAACGAATACTACTGAAGACTTCAGTAAACCTCATTCCCACATTAGCTATTTGACCAGAGCTGTTACAGGGTTAGGTTT
>JAOZSM010000032.1 GCA_029939675.1 Fidelibacterota bacterium | reverse complement strand
TTAGTCGTTATTATCCTCAGTTTTGAAATTCCATTAATATTTCTGATTGATATTGTATTTTCACACAGCCTTTTAAGCCAGGGCTCCCCTAATCTCTTAGGTGCATTTAATGCGAAAGTCAAATACTGTGGCATGGACATTGCCTTAATTTGAGCTTAATTCAGCTGAGAGATTGCTGATTATATATCTAGGATTAGGCTCTTGAAGAGCCGTTAGGTACCGTCTATATTGGCGCGCGAATGTTGAAAGAAAGGGTACTATAGATATCATGCAGGAACATTACGGAATTGCTCTGGCCTTTGGCGCTGTGGCCTTCCTTCTCATGTACATGGGGTTCATCATCCAAAAGCTGATTGCCCCCCAAAATAAAACAGAACTAAAGATGGATACATACGAATGTGGTGAGGAGCCGGAAGGGGAGGGCTGGTTGCAGTTTAACGTCCGCTTCTATGTGGTTGCCCTGATCTTTATTATTTTCGATGTTGAAGTCGTTTTCCTTTTTCCCTGGGCTGTCGTATTCAAAGATATGGGTTTTTTAACCTTTGTTGAGGTCTTCGCTTTTATGCTGATTCTCATTGTTGGTTTGGCCTATGTCTGGGTTAAGGGTGACCTGGATTGGGTGAAAATGAAACTTAAATATGGTGCCGGTCGTTATTCAGCGGCCAAGTTGCACGAAGCGGAGACCAAATAGATGGGTGCTCTGAATCATAAATTTAATGAGAATATTCTCATTACTTCTTTAGATAAATTATTGAACTGGTCACGCTCAGGTTCTGAGTGGTATTTCCAGTTTGGACTGGCTTGTTGTGCCATTGAGATGATGTCAGCGGCTGCTGCCCGGCATGATCTGGAGCGGTTTGGCGCCATGCCTCGATCCTCCCCAAGGCAGGCAGATGTTATGATTGTTGCCGGGACAGTCACGCTAAAAATGGCTACCCGGGTCAAGCGACTTTATGAACAGATGGCTGAGCCAAAGTATGTGATCTCTATGGGATCATGTGCTAATTCGGGTGGACCTTACTGGCAACATGGGTATCATGTCTTAAAAGGCGTCGATCAGATCATTCCGGTAGATGTCTACATTCCTGGTTGCCCACCGCGTCCTGAAGCTTTGATAGAAGGTCTGCTGCATCTCCAGAAGAAGATGCGTGAAGAGCCAAGATTGGCGAAGAAAGAGGGCCAGGAGTGACCGAACAAGAAATCTATGCTGATCTAACTGCAGAATTTGGTGACAAGATCATCGAATTTGTTGTAGAAGAAACCTTGAATCCCACTGTCGTTGTCAAAGCAGACAGCTTAGCCGATATTTGTACTTACTTGAAAGATACTGAAGCGCTGCAATTTGACTCCCTGATGAATCTGGCGGGTCATGATTCTGATGGTGTATCGGATCTAAGCGTGATCTACCATTTTCATTCCACGTTTTTGGATCATTATATCACACTTAAGATTTTTACTCCACGTGAAGATTCAACTGTGGATAGCGTTGCCAATATCTATCGAACGGCTGATTGGCATGAGCGTGAAGCCTGGGATCTTTACGGAATCAAATTTAATGGTCACCCCGATCTGAAACGTATTCTGTTAGAGGAAGATTGGGAAGGACATCCCCTGAAAAAAGATTATGTCGCTGCTGAGTTTTATCGCGGTATGCGCATTGCGAAGGTGAAATAATGGGACGGTTGCACGCAGAAGAAATGATTCTGAATATGGGTCCCCAGCATCCCAGTACTCACGGGGTGTTGCGTCTTAAATTACGGACTGATGGTGAGATCGTTTCTCACATTGAACCTGTCATCGGATATCTGCACCGCTCTTTTGAAAAGCATGCTGAAAACCTTGAGTATCAGCAAGTCACTCCCTTTTGCGGTCGTTGCGATTATCTGGCAGCTATGGGTAGTGAACACGGCTATGCCATGGCTGTAGAGAAGATGATGGGCATTGAACTGCCTGAACGGGTGGAATACCTGCGCGTTATCTTTGCCGAGCTACAGCGTATTGCCAGTCATTTGGTTGCAGTGGGAACCTTCGGTTTGGATGTTGGTGCCATTACACCGTTTATTTATTGTTTCCGTGAACGAGAACTGATTCTGGATCTGTTTGAAATGGCCTCTGGCGCTCGTTTGCTTTACAATTATATCTGGATCGGTGGTTTGGCTCACGATATACCCCCTGGTTTCGTGGAAAAAACTTATGAATTTTTAGATAATTTTGACACCCGGGTAGCTGAATACAATCAGATCCTTACTGGCAATAAAATCTTTATTGAACGAGCAGCTGATATTGGTGTAATGACGCCTGAAGTAGCAATCAATTATGGGGTAACTGGTCCCAGTCTTAGAGCATCTGGAGTCAATATTGATATTCGCCGGACCCAACCCTATTCCATCTATGATCGTTTTGATTTTGATGTTCCGTTGGGAGAAGGTGCCCAGGGAACAGTAGGTGACAGTTGGGATCGTTACTATGTGCGGGTTCGGGAGATGGAGGAAAGTGCCAGAATTATTCGCCAGGCACTGGACCAGCTTCCTGTGGAGGGTGATGTAAAATCAGCCATTCCACGTCGCATTCGTCCGCCAAAAGGTGAGATTTACTCTCGGAGTGAAAATGCTCGTGGAGAATTGGGTTACTATGTTGTAAGTAATGGTAAGAATGTACCCTTACGGGTTAAGATGCGTTCTCCGGCATTCTCCAACCTTAGTGTTATTAACGAAATTGGCCAGGGCTGGATGATCTCGGATGTTATCGCGATCCTCGGTAGTCTGGACATTGTACTAGGGGAGATCGATCGCTAAATGATACAAGCACTTGCAAATTGGATTTTGTCTTTTGACATTTTAGCAGGGTTGGGTAATCCCATCGCCTGGGGTCTGTCTTTATTCGTTGTATCAGCACTGATCTTCGCTTTTGTTGCGGTCAATGCTATCGTTTTGGTCTATTTCGAGCGCAAAGTTTCCGCCTTTATGCAGGTCCGGTTGGGACCCATGCGGGTTGGAAAATTTGGCTCATTGCAGACCGTTGCTGATGCCTTGAAGTTGCTGCAAAAGGAGGATATTATTCCCAGATCGGCAGATAAAATTCTGTTTCTCATCGGCCCCTGGGTAATTCTGGTGGCTTCTGTGGTAACTTTCGCAGCCATCCCATTCTCCGATACACTGCTGGCGGCCAATATGAATATTGGTCTGTTCTACGTGGTCTCAATTTCATCCATCGTTGTCCTGGGTATCGTTATGGCTGGTTGGGCTTCCAACAATAAATGGTCACTTTATGGCGCTATGCGTTCGGCTGCTCAGATTATTTCTTATGAAATTCCAGTGGGTATTACCCTTATTGCTGTAGTGGCTGTAGTTGGCAGCTTGAATCTCCAGGTCATTGTGCAGGCTCAGGGAGGAGTGGGTAATTTGTTTCACTGGATTCCACTCCCACTGCCTAACTGGTTTATTTTTCATAATCCGTTTCTATTTTTAGCTGCGTTTATTTATTTAATTGGCGCAACTGCTGAGATCAACCGGACTCCCTTTGATATCCCGGAATCAGAATCTGAACTGGTTGCTGGTTTCATGACGGAATATTCCGGTTTACGCTGGGCTTTATTCTTTCTGTCTGAATATGCCAATGCAACGCTGGTTGCTTTTTTGGTTTCCATCGTTTTTCTGGGTGGGTGGCAGAGTCCCTTTGCGGATTATGCAGGAGCTCAGATTGGATTCTTGGTTATAACGCTGGTAGCAGTGATGTGGACCTTGTATGTCAAGGCCAAAGCCCAACGCTTATCCATCTATCCTGTTGGTATCAGCCTGGTGATAACTCTGGCCGCCTGGCTTTTCCCCGGGTTTGCAGTCTGGTTGGCTTCTCCAGGTCTATTCTGGATGCTTATGAAGGTTGCCTCAATCATCTTTCTTTTAATGTGGTTTCGCTGGACCTTCCCACGTCTGCGAGTTGACCAGCTTATGTACGTGAGCTGGAAAGTTATCCTGCCCATATCACTGGTAAATCTAATGGGTGTTGCGGTATGGATGTGGTTAACTGGTGAAATCCAATTTTAGGATAAATAAATGAGTTATTTTAGTAATATTACCAATGCTGTAGGAACCCTCATAGCAGGTATGAAGGTGACCATGGGGTATTTTGTACGACCCCGTGAACACGTTACGCTTCAATATCCAGATGAGGTGTGGCCGATACCCACTCGGAATATTGGTGTGGGTGAATTAGATGCTTACAATACTATTCGTTCCAAATTGACCGTCAATATCGATGATTGTATTGGATGTAAGGCTTGTGAGCGAGCCTGTCCGGTAAATTGTATTCATATTGATACCTATAAAGCTGGCCCGGATGATGATCTTGGAATAACCAGCAATGGCACCAAGAAGAAATTATTGACTGCCAGTTTTATTATTGATATGAGTGAATGCATGTTCTGTGATTTGTGTACACCACCCTGTCCGGAAAAATGTATTACTATGACCCCTGACTATCAGTTTATCAGTAATGATAACCTGAAGACAGATGTTACTCCGGAGCAACGCTGGCGAGATAAAAATCTTCTGATTTATCAATTTTCAAAAGTATCTGAAACTGAACGGCAACGGCTCAAAGTTGAGGCTGAAACGGCGGCAAGGGCGAAAGCAGAAATGATGGCAGTCAAAAAAGCTGCTGCTGCCAAAGCCGCTGAAGAGAAAGCCGCAGCTGCCAAGGTTGCCGAAGAAAAAGCTGCTAGAGCAGCCGCTGAAGCTGTTGCTGTATCTAAGACTATTCAGGAGAATACAAAAAATAATACCAGCGAAACACTGGCTGAAACTAATACGGAAACGGTTCTGGTTTCAGAGCATGGGACTTCTGCTGAAGAAACCACCCCTGCAACTGATACTGTAACAGATATTCCACTTGAATCTATTTCCAGCGCTGTGACTCCTGAAGCACCTTCAGAGTTGACCGCTGATACAGAGGTGGTTGAATCACCTGTAGATCATGAAGCATCTACAACAAAGGAGAGTGATAATGGCTGATTTCATTTTCTGGATGATCTGGGCGCTGATCGTAGCATCTGCCGCCCTGGTAGCATTCGGAAATAACCTGATTCATTCAGTGTTTGCTCTCATGGGAACTTTCCTGGGAGTTGCCGGAATCTATATTTTCCTAAATGCGGACTTTATAGCCGTTACTCAGATTGTTGTGTATGTCGGTGGTATCCTGGTCCTGCTGGTATTCGGAATCATGCTTACCAATAAGATTCAGTCAGCTCAGATATCCCAGAGTTCAGTTCAGAAAGGACTGGGTGTTTTGGTCGTTCTGGGTGTTTTGGCCATCGTTCTAACAGCAGTTTTACCCCACAATTGGGTCGGAGGCACTACCCCCATGGCTTTTGATGATACAGTTAAAGGAATTGGCAGGCTGTTATTTACTGATTATCTGATCTTATTTGAGATCGCATCCGTCCTGCTCCTGGGAGCCTTGATCGGTGCAGCCACACTAGCGAGAAAGGAACTGTAGATGGATCATCTAAATTCATATCTCGTTTTAAGTGCCATCCTGTTCAGCTTGGGCTTGTATACCGTGGTAACCCGGCGGAATGCAGTAGCAATTCTCATGGGCGTAGAACTTATTCTGAATGCTGCCAACATTAACTTTGTGGCCTTCTCCAAGTTCGTAACACATAATCTTGATGGACACCTGATCTCGGTATTTATCATTATGCTGGCTGCAGCTGAAGCCGCTGTTGCTCTGGCAATTATCTTGAACCTTTATAACGATCGTGGGCACATCAATGTTGATGAAGCCAACGCACTCAAACAGTAGGTGCAGCTACTATGATTAAATTGGCACTATTTATCCTGTTTCTCCCCCTACTCTCATTCGCACTGCAGATCTTTTTCGGCAGACGCTTTGAAGACAAGAAAGGGGAATGGGTTTCCGTTGGAATTCAATTCAGTACGTTGATCATGTCCCTGGTGATGTTGGTTATGATGTTATCGAAGGGTGATCCTGATTTCAGTATTGAGCTGCATCAAAGTTGGCTGGATTTAGGCTTATTCAAGATCGATCTGGGAATCTATATTGACAATATTACCGTGATCATGCTCAATGTGGTGGCGATAATTTCCGCTCTGGTTCACCTCTATTCAACTGCCTATATGGCTGGAGATGTGCGCTACTCAAGATATTTTGGATTCTTGGGAATTTTTACTTTCTCCATGAATGGTATTGTTCTCGCAAACAGTCTATTCATGATTTACATCTTCTGGGAATTAGTGGGACTCTCTTCCTATCTCCTTATTGGACACTGGTGGGAGAAGGATTCTGCTGCAAATGCTGGCAAAAAGGCCTTTATTACCAACCGAATCGGTGATATCGGAATGTTTACTGGTATGCTGATCATTGCCACCGTTTTAGGAACATTTAATTTTCAGCTCATCGCAGAAAGAATCCACGATGGGATGTGGGCTGCCAATGCCGGCATGCTTTTCGGTGGAATTGAGCCGCATAAACTACTGACCATTGCCGGTGTACTGGTATTTATGGGTGCTGTTGGAAAATCAGCTCAATTTCCGCTGCACGTCTGGTTACCGGACGCCATGGAAGGTCCCACACCTGTTTCAGCTTTGATCCATGCTGCGACCATGGTGGCTGCTGGTGTTTATCTCACCGTTAGGATCTTTCCCTTTCTGACTGCTGATGCCATGGCAACCATCGCCTTTGTTGGTGGTTTTACAGCCATTTATGCTGCCACTATTGCCATCACTCAGAATGATATTAAAAAAGTTTTGGCTTACTCTACAGTTAGTCAGTTAGGCTATATGATTATGGCCTTGGGAACCGGCGCCTATGTGGCTGGATTCTTCCATTTGGTAACCCACGCCATGTTTAAGGGTGCGCTATTTCTGGCTTCCGGTTCTGTGATTCATGCCATGCACCATAGCCTGCATCACCTTAAGGATCATGAAACTGATCCGCAGGATATGCGCAATATGGGTGGTTTACGAACCAAAATGCCCATCACCTTTGGTGTGTTTATGGTAACCACTGCATCAATATCGGGAATTCCATTATTCTCTGGTTTTCTCAGTAAAGATGCTATTCTTGCTGGCACCTGGGCTTATGCCGCTAATGTTCATGATGGCTGGTTGGCTCATCTGCATTTGGCCTGGATTCTACCTGTTTTTGGTTTTGGTGCCGCTGCTATCACAGCATTTTATATGTTTCGTTTGATTTTCATGACTTTCTACGGCGAGCCCAGGCAGCCCAAGATTTTTAAACATATTAAAGAATCACCAAAGGCCATGACCATTCCATTGGTTGTCTTGGCTACTATGTCTCTATTTATTGTTTTCACGCTCCCATCGGTGAATCCGGTTTCAGATCATGGTTGGTTTACGACTATGGTACAATCGCCTGAGAGTGCCGTTACTACCGGAGCTGCTTTTGATCTGGAACATTTCAAACATGGCCTGCATGAAGCACATGTTCCGGCCATGGTCGCGTCCATAACTGTGGCGGGTCTGGGAATTCTACTGGCAGTTCTGGTTTATCTGTTAGGAAAAATATCAGCAGACAATCTAGCAGCTAAACTGGGTGCCCTATACCGTGGTTCATATAATAAATGGTACATGGATGAATTCTATATCAATGGGATCATAAGACCCTTCCTGAAGGGCTGTAATGCTCTTGGACGGTTTGACCTGGATTTTTATGATCATTACCTGATCAATGGCTGGGGGCGTAATGTTAAACGCTCTTCAAAAGGGGTTGGTCTTGCTGATGACCTCATTGTTGATGGTGCTGTTAATTTTTCAGGAATCATCTTTCAATGGTTAGGCTGGACACTGAAGTTCATCCAAACCGGTAAAATTCAAAATTATCTTATTTTTGTACTGATCGGCGCAGTTATGCTGTTTGTCGTCAATGTATTCTAGGACTGAAGGAGTCGAGTAACGCTATGGAAAATCATCTACTTAGCATTGTAACCTTTCTGCCCATCTTTGGTGCAGTGGTCATTGCATTGGTCCCCAGGGAAAAGTTAAACTGGATTCGTTGGGGTGCTGCAGCTATAACCGGTCTTCAACTGATCCTGGCAATCTGGATTTTGAAGGTCTTCGATTTCTCTACCCCAGAGGTCCAGCTGGTTGAACACTATGCCTGGATCCCTGATTTTAATATTGAGTTCTTCATGGGGATTGACGGCCTGAGCGCTCCCATGGTGCTTTTAACGGCATTGCTTAGTTTTCTGGCTGTGTTCACCTCCTGGAATATTGAAAAGGCTCAGAAGGGTTACTTTGCCTTATTCCTACTCCTGGATGCAGGCATGATGGGTGTGTTCGTATCCCTGGACTTCTTTCTGTTCTATATCTTCTGGGAAGTTATGCTCCTACCCATGTATTTTCTTATTGGAATCTGGGGTGGACCACAGCGCGAGTATGCTGCCATCAAGTTTTTCCTGTACACCCTCTTTGGCTCAGTTCTGCTCTTATTAGGAATGCTGGCACTTTACTTCATATCTGAACCACATACTTTTAATATGCTAATCCTGGCCGAGCAATCTTCACAATTTGGCAAAGGCCTGTTGCTGGGGATGAATGCCGGGAAGGTGATATTTATTCTGCTCTTCGTTGGTTTTGCTATTAAGGTGCCCATTTTCCCATTCCACACCTGGTTACCACTGGCCCACGTTGAAGCTCCCACTGCTATTTCAGTAATTCTTGCAGGTGTCCTTTTGAAAATGGGAACCTACGGGTTTCTACGGATCAGCTTTCCCATTCTAAAGGAGGCGGCCATCTGGTTTGCCCTGCCTTTGGCCATCCTGGGTTTGATTAATATTATCTACGGGGCCATGGCCGCACTGGCTCAGCGAGATTTGAAGAAAATGGTGGCCTACTCATCGGTTTCCCATATGGGTTTTGTGCTGCTGGGTATGGCTGCCCTCACGCCTGCTGGAATGAATGGTGCTGTATTCCAAATGTTTAATCATGGTACTATCTCAGCCATGCTCTTTATGCTGGTTGGTGTTGTCTATGATCGGGCTCATCATCGTGATATTGAAGGGTTTGGCGGAATCGCTAAAGTGGTTCCAATTTATGCCGGAGTTACAGCCATGGCTTTCTTTGCTGGTTTAGGATTACCTGGATTCTCCGGTTTCATATCAGAAGCACTCTGTTTTATCGGTGCTTTCCCGGTCTTTACCTGGATTACTATTTTTGCAACTCTGGGTATCGTTCTTAATGCTGGGTACTTTCTCTGGGCCTATCAACGGATATTCATGGGTGAGCTCAACAGTAAATATGAAAACCTGGAAGAGATCAATAATCGTGAGCTATTCGCTCTGATCCCATTAGCTATTATCACTTTCTTCCTGGGAGTATATCCCACACCTATGCTGAACCTGATGAGCAGCTCTCTGAATCATTTGGTTGAGGTTGTCAAGAGTGCCGGAATGGTTGCTGGACTGTAATTGAATAGGATATTCTTATGAATCTCAATCAAATCGTAACGGATCTATCCTATTTTCTCCCCGAATTGATCCTCACCGCTGTTCTGCTCATGGTCATCATATTTGATCTCTTTCAGAAAGCTGAGACATCAATTCGCGCGGGCTACCTGGCAATAGGAGGATTAGCTCTGGTCACGCTGGCCTTATTTGGTCAGGATGTTTCAGCTCCACAGGGGATTTTTTCCAACATGTTGGCTGTGGATGGATTTGGAAGATATTTCAAGGTGGTCGTCAGTGTTGGTGCCATGTTGGTAATGTGGATGTCCCTTAATTCAAATGAGCTGAAGAATCGGCGGGTAGGTGAGTATTACGTGCTTATCCTGGTTTTGGTGCTGGGTATGTTCTTTCTGGTTTCAGCCACCCATTTGTTGAGCATTTACATATCCCTGGAGATGGTTAGCATAATGAGCTATCTATTATCCGGATATCTCAAGGAGCAGATGCGCTCCAATGAGGCCTCCATTAAGTATGTAGTTTTCGGGGCTTTTAGCTCGGGAATATTACTCTACGGCTTTTCATTACTCTATGGATTAACCGGTAGCGCCAGTATTTTTGAGATACAAGCTGCTCTGAGTGCTGGAGCTATCTCGCCAGTATTACTGCTTTTGATTCTGGTTATGGTGTTAGTAGGCTTTGGGTACAAGATCGCTGCAGTTCCGTTCCATTTCTGGACACCTGATGTTTATGAAGGTGCTCCTGCACCAATTACGGCCTTCTTATCAGTTGCCCCCAAAGCTGCTGGTTTTGCCATTATTATTCGCTTTTTCAATGTGGCTTTCTCTAGTTCTGGAAATCCCAATATGGAAGCCTGGTCTGCTCTGGAAAATATGAATTGGCAAGCTGTGATCGGTCTGATGTCAGTGCTATCCATGACAGTTGGTAATGTGATTGCTTTACAACAATCGAACATCAAGCGCATGTTGGCTTATTCAAGTATTGCTCATGCTGGATATATGTTGTTGGGAGTTGTGGTTGCCGATCAAACAGGTATTTCTGCGATTCTATATTATGCAGCGATCTACATGCTCATGAACCTGGGTGCCTTTTTTGTAGCTATTCATGTAAAAAATGCTTTCGATACAGAAGAGATTGAAGATTATCAGGGCCTGGGTTATAAAGCACCTGTGTTGGGAGTGATTATGGCAATATTCATGTTCTCACTGACCGGCTTACCGCCTACTGGTGGATTTGTGGCAAAATTTTACCTCTTTAGAGCTCTCATCGAGTATGGTGATCTATACTTTTGGCTGGCACTTATCGGGTTAGTGAATGGTGTCATTTCACTTTACTACTACATGCGAGTGGTGAAAGCCATGTATTTTGGAAAAATGGAGATACCAGAAACGGTTCACAATGCTCCGCTAAACATAACCATTCTTCTCGTAATTTTAGCCGTACCACTTCTGTTTGCCTGGATGGTCGGCGATCCGTTATCGGCTTATACTCAGGATGCGGTACATTTCTTTATTAATTAATAGAGAATAACACAATTTTAAAAAACCCTGTCAGTTGTGACAGGGTTTTTTATTTTAGGCTACAAATAGATCACCTGAAGTTTTTTCAATGTTCTCTCAATAATGTTTATGACATGGTGATTAGGAAGTGTGTAATGGATCAATTGCATCAAAAAATAAAAAATATGCAAGCAATTATTTTGCTTCTGTTGGTGCTCTTGATCTTGTCCTCGTGTGAGTCAACTCAGGAGATAAAAGTTGGCCTTTTATGGCGGGATGACACTCACTTCAACAATACCGGGAAAAGATATCTGGGGATGGTAGAGGGCGAATATGATCTGGGTACTGGCTTTGATGGATCAGTTCTGGAAATCATGTCAGTCAACCCAGGTGAAAATAAAACACACCTTTTCTCGTTTTCCTCAAATAGTTCGAGCCATTATACTGCATTTATTTTTATAGATGTGGATAGTAGTGAGACCTATGATGATGGATATGACATAATATCTGGCTATAAGTACAATTATGGTGAACCAGGAGAACGTTTGAACATATCGGTATCTGCTTTTTATTAATAATCCAATCCTGAATTTTAAGTCACTCTTTTATACGCCTATTCCAGTGAAAATATTTTGAGTTATTCACCAATGTATCTATAGTAAAAAGTTCATGTATTTCCCATACATGACACCACCTCTTGGAGATTCCCCTGTCTTTGGCAGGGGAATCTTATCCTTTTCACAAGATCAATTAGTAGATAAATCAATTGATATGAGTAATACCTTTGTACAGCAAGGGTATGGTTACTGTATATGTTTCTTTTAACCCAAATAATGTTAGTTTCAGGCACTCAATAATTTATGAAAATGACATTCTTTGATTGGTATTGACACAACACGCGTTTTAACTCTGATAAAGAAAATTGCTTCAGGCGATTTCAAGACAACTGACCTCAATTTATTCATCCTCCACTGTCAGGCATATTCAAAAGCCTGTCTGATTAATGAGATTCAACATGGGCGTTTGGATTTAAACCATTCGATGATCAGCCGTGATCAGATCGATGATTTTGCACTCGATTGTATTGCCGATCTTTTTGCGCGAGATGATCAAGCTCAGCTTTTCCTCATCAAAAGATTTTTCGAACCCCAATTGCAAGAGCTGACTAAAGCACCTGAGCGTGTGATTCCAGTATTAAGAAAACTGATCGCTTCCAGGGTACATCAATCCCTGATTGCCCTGTTTAGTCGGGTAGATCAAGGAGGTTGGAAAATATGGCGCAACCTCAGCCTGGTTCCCAAACGTCAGCCGTTAATACAAGAGTTCACTTTCCTGGAACGAACCTATTTGTATTATAATCCAGAAGATGAAAGAGTTGATGCACCTAGTGATCTCAACCCTCAAGCGCCACCCATTCCGGATGAGTTACTGCGTGAATATCTCCAGACCTGCTTAAAAGAAGCCTATGGCCTACCGCAAGCTTTGACCACTATTCTTAAAGAATTACGGGAGCAACAGACCTATCAGCAATTCCTATCCCGTGGTCATATTTATCATCTATTAAAAGAAATTCTCAATATCAATTATTCCGATGTTGATGAGATTGATGCTCTAATGTTACCAAATGAAGCGCTTAGTTATTCTGAGGGTGATCAGGGGTCCTTGATTCCAGAAGGGGATGTCCACTTCTATTTGGATCAGGAGTTACAGTTGAGATATATAGATAAGGGTAAAATCGACCATGAATTGGGTAAGATCTATCAGGATGTACTCAATTTGTATTTTTCAGATCTGCTTAAAGATGGCTTTGTCGAAAGATTACCTAAATACCTGCTTTTGGTCGGCCAACCCGAACTAGAAAATCATACCTGGGCCATTCACAGAGGTCGGCTGGAATACATGATAAAACTGGGAAAGTCATACATCCGGGAAATGCTTGAATCAGGACAAATTTCGAATAATAGTAAAATGCAGCTATACACGTAAAGTTATGATAAAATGTCTCACAGAAGAATGGATCGAACTGCTGGCTATTGATCACTTAATAGACCCGGGTGCAAATCTACCGGATCATCTATCAACTTGTAAATTTTGTAAAGCCGCCTTCGATGCCATGGTAGAGCTCCATCGAACAGCAGCGCAGACCCTGGCGAATACAGAGCTTGATTCTTTTACCGAACTGATCAATTCAAAAATATTTATGAATGATCCCCATGTCTATCGTCTGCATTCCATGTACAAAAAGCCAGTAGAGCGTCCTGCTCTTAGCTATCGTAAAACTTTGGCTGCGGATACTGACCGGTTAACTTTGCGACCCAGCAGTGTTGAAAATCTTGGAGTTTTTGCCAGTAGTGATGGTCAACTGATTGTACGGATTCTTAAAGCTGCCGATGGCAAAGTCTCTCTTTTCCTGCTGGCCGATGAAGAGAGTATGTATAAGCATGTCCTGGTCCGCATTCTGGGGATGGATCGAGAATACATTACGAACATGAAGGGAAGCGCATATCTGGGTGAGATCGAATTACCTGATATCCATGAATTGGGTATTGAGGTTCGTACAGCTACAGAGAGTTATGCTCTGGGTACTATTTTTCCTGTTATGGAATCCCTTATTGGTGAAAGTGAAATTGTGCTTTCAGGTGACTCAGCAAGACAGATTAAAATGGAGATAATTCCAGCAGGCGGCTTGTATTCTTTGCGAGTAACCATGAGTGAGAAGCACACTGCTCTATCATCCAAACAGATCAAGGTAATGGTCGTGCGGGATAACCATCTGCCACTTGTTAAATCATCGGTCCATGGTGTAGCTCTTTTCCAGGAGCTCCAGGATCCGCGAACCGTTCTGGTGAAGATCTTCGAGTAGTTTCCTAAATATTTACCCTATGCCGGATATCCCTACCTTACATGACCTCGAATCCGCTTTCCAAAGGCTTCAATTTCAGATATCATTAACCCTCAGTCAACGCCTTAAGATCAGGTTGTTAGGTGAATTTTGTAGTCTTTTATTGTTACGCAAGCGCCTGGAAATAAACCATTCATATTACCAGGAGATCCTGGCTGACTTTCCTGAATTAATCAATCAGGAAAGCTTGGAATATCAACCTCTGGAACTCTTACAGAGTCTGCTCACCACCCTGGTTTATTTGGATGCAAGTCCTGAATTTTTTACAACAAGACGCAACTTTCAAAAAGCCCTGGAAGAAACTCGTTTTCGGACTGCAGCAGCAGCCTTTTATGTTGGTGATTGGTCTGGTGGAATTCAGTTTATTGCTTTAGGCACAGATCATCCGCCATTACCAGACACATTTCAGAATATTGATTGTATTGATCAATTTATTAGGCACCCACAGATTCAGACGCTTCCGGATGAACAACGTGATTTGATCAAAGGAATCCAGGAAGAGTGGCATTCCAAAACAAGGGGATCCAGTCATCAGGAAGTGTGGATTCCCCTGGTGGAGAAGTGGGAAGAAAGTCCCAATCAGGATATTATTGTTGGAACGCTTTACCCTTTGCATCTGGATATGGAAGAACGCAAAAAAAATCGCAGAAAGGATCTGATCTTTTTTAACAACCACCCAATTGGACTTGATGATCTGGTTAACTATCAAGCCCAAGATGCCATCCGAGCTGCTAGAACTCAGCATTCCCTATTGAGGCGTTCAAAAACAGCCCGTTATTCTGTGACATTTGGCTTTCCTGCCAGCGATTATTTCTATTCTGGTTCCAGCTTCGGGCTGGGCATGTCGTTACTGGTATTGTGCGACCTGGAGCGTCATTCCAATCTGCGCTACCAACATATATTGAGTCGAAAAGCCGCTTTTACCGGAGGCGTTGATTTGCATGGCGAGATTCGCCCTGTTAGTGATGATAGCCTTGGAGAAAAAATTTCTGCAGTGTTTTTTTCACCCCTGGAGACATTTGTGCTCCCTAATGATAATCTTAAACAGGGTCAGAAGATTGTAGATTCACTGAAGCAGAAATATCCGGCAAAAATCTTCCATCTCATAGGTGAGAAATCAATAGATCCATCCCTCCAAAAAACCAAATTGGTCATTCGAAAAAAAATGCCGCTTATGGTCTGGATGAAAAATCATCTCACCCGTAACAAGGTGTTTCAGATCCTGAGCCTTCTTTTATTTCCACTCCTGCTGATTTGGGGTGTCCAGGATTTTCTTTCAGATCCCAATCCTGCAAAATATGAAATTGAGGGCGAGGCTATCCGTTTTTATAACAATAACGGGGTATTCCTGTGGCAGATTGATCTTGGATTTGTACCAGATGGATTAGCTGTGACAAGACAGGGTAATCCGAGATTTAAAAGACTTCAGATCAGTGATTTTGATGGTGATGGACAAAATGAGGTCATCCTGGGGACAGCAATCAAAAATCGTAATTATGGTGGTCGATTATATTTCATTGAAACGGATGGTGTGATCAAATGGATCTATAAGGATCACCCCAGACTGTTTTTCGGAGGGAATGAATATACCGATACATATGCCACTTCATTTATCTATCCTTATAAACATGCCGATTCTGATGCCTATGATTTTTATGTTAGCTTCACCCACCGGCCGTGGTTCCCAAATCAAATTATGCGCTTTGATGTTGAAGGAAATGTGCTGAATAGTTTTATTCACCCAGGCTCTCTATATGATATGGAATTATTTGATATGGATGGTGATGGAGAGGTTGAATTGCTGGTGGCCGGCACCAATAACCGTTTTAATACAGCTGTGTTGTCCATCCTTCCATCCCGAGCGTTTTCCGGTTCGGTTCCTGGATCAGGGGATAGTAGTTGTGTTCTTGATGAAGGGAAAGTTGATCCAGCTTTAGCATATATCAAGTTCCCTCGCTGGGGTGATTATGATTTTTCAGGGACGAATGCCCGCAGTTACGTTAATGATATATATATTGATGACGAAAGAGGATTTGGTGTGACAACCAATATTAGTGATAAAGATGAGACAGGGTCCTATATTTATCATTTTAGCTTCGATCTGCAGCTCGATGGATTGACCCTGACAGATGGCTATATGTCAGCCTACCAGAAGAGAACGGGACAAGCTTTTTTCGAACACTTCAATCGCAGAGACTGGCTCCAGTCCATGACGAAGATCAAATTGTGGCAAAATGGTTCCTGGAAAATGATTGATAAATCTTTAAAGTAGCAAAAGCGTAGATCCAACTTTGTCGAACCCGCAAAAAGTAGTTGAGAAATCATAAAATGCAGCCTAAATCCATTAAATACAACCCTATACCGTAAATGTATCTAAGTTCAGAAATATCAAGACTCTGCGTCTCTGCGCGCTCTGTGAGAGGGACTTTTTGCGGAATCGTCAAATTTAGATCCATTTTATTTAGCTAAGTAAATATTTCCTATCATCACGGTAATTCTTACACCTTAAGTATAAATAAATTGTTTCACGAACATTTGTAAAATCAATAAATACAACAAATGGATGGATTAAATTATTGTGGCATATTAGTTGACATGTATCACCCATTAGTTCGTTTCAAAAACGAATGGCATTAGTTAACCTGGATGAATCAAGGGGAAGGTAAAACATGGAAACATATAAGTATGAATTGGATCAAAAATCAGAATTTACATTCACCAGGGGCTGGATTTATTTACTCATCATCCTGGGTCTTAATCTGGGAAAAAAATTGTTAAGTTAAGGACTTCTTAATGTACCACGATGGTCACTGTTCAAAATTCACAATTTGTAGTAATAAACTCGCTCAAATAGATTTGCAAAGCCAATCATTTCTTCTACCTGGTGTGGAGGATTAATGTTAATGAAAAATGTCAGGAAGCTGTTGCCGTGAGGTTGATTAGACGTAATAAAGATAATTTTCCCAGTCGAGAAGATTTAATTAATGAATTCAACGAAAGTACTTCAGAGGGATTCTTTATATTTGACTCAAATCTTTCCTCCCTGGAGATGAATAATGCTGCTCTGAAGTTTGTGGGGGGGAGTTCCAATAAAGTAATTGGGCGTGATATAAAAGATTTATTGCCGAATATGGTGCTGGGCGCAAGAATCGAGACGTTGCATGAGGTAATACGTACAGGTGAGCCCTATCGTTTTCGAGAATACTTAGTCGACCAAAAGCTGGGAAACCGACTGTATGAAGTGGCCGCTTTCCGATTGGGTGCCGGATTAGGGCTTGTAATGCTGGATATTTCTGATCGTCTAGCTATGGCAATTCCGTTAAGTTCTGATGATAATAAATCAGATGCAATTCAGACAGTTATCCATGACCCCTTTTTAATTCTTGATTCGAGCAATCAGGTATTAAGTGCCAATAATGCTTTTTATGAACACTTTAACCTCAAAGCAAAAGATATCCTTGAGGAACCCATTTATGCTGCAGGGAATTCCCAGTGGGATATTGCCAGTCTGCATGAATTATTGGATCATAAACTGTTACAGACTGGGAGTGTGGAAGATTTTAAAGTTAAGGCTTACTTCAGTGGTCTGGGTGACCGCACGTTAAAGTTAAATGCCCGGCATATTTTCGATGATCAGGCAGATCGGCTTTTTGTTTTTATCGCAATTCATGATATCACCGAGTTGATAAAACACAGGAACAGCCTGAGAAAGTTGTCTGAAATCTTCCATAAAGCTCCTGACCCAATTATTATTACGGATCTCAATGGCGAAATCATCGAACTTAACGAAGAAGCAGTTAGCTTATATGGTTGGTCCCGATCTGAGCTGATCCAAAAGCCTTTTAAGTCTATCATACCCCCTAATTCCAGAGGGCAGTATGATGCTTTACTGCAAACGGTGATCGCTGCCCATCAGGTGCGAGATCTAGAAGCTGAACATTGGACTAAAACCGGGGCAATTCTGCCCATCAATCTTACGGCTGTGCTGCTCACTAATAGCGAACAAGAGAATATCGGCATTGTTGTCTACATGAAACATGTTGCCTCTCAATCTCAGGCGGATAAGTCTCTTCAACGATTTCGGGATATGATTCTGCTCTCAAATGATCCTCTCATCATTATGGATTTAAATGGTATCATCGTAGAGATAAATGGGGCGGCAGAAGCTACTTATGGCTGGTCCAAAGGAAGTATAATTGGCAAATCAGATACCATGCTGGTTGCAGTAGAGGATCAAAAAAAGTATCTGGTGAGTGTTGCTGATTGCGTTGCCGGAAAAAAAGTTAGAAATCAAGATATCCGACGGGTGACCAAGCAGGGGCTTGTTCATAATGCGATGATTTCCATGCATTTGCTGGCTGATGCAAAAGATCAATCAAACGCAATCGCTATCGTAGCCAAACATTCTTCTGAACGTGACAAGGCCAGTCGATCCCATGACGCTATGCTGAAGCATTTTCTGGAGATTGAGGATGCGGTAATTGTGGCGAACATGTTTGGAGAGATCGTTGATCTTAATGCTGCCGCAGTCGCCCAGTATGGCTGGAAGAAAAATGATCTTGTTGGGAAAAAATATAAAGCAGTACTCCCCGTGGATCAACAGAAACAAGCAGATGAGTTGATCGAGCAATGCAAGACCGGAAAAGTAGTTAAGAATATAGAAATTATACATTGGTCAAAGTCTGGAGTCATCATGCCAGTTCTGGTTACCATGTTTCAGGTGTTGGATTCGGAGGAGATACCAACGAATATTGTTACCATCTCCAGAAATCTAGACACTGCAAAAGGGGTAGCTACAGGGATTGGCGTCATTGACATGGAAATGCTCTTTATGCACCATGTGGATTCGATTGTTGTGGAAGACCTCTCGGGTAATGTTATGACCATGAACCTGGCAGCAGAGAAGATGCTGGGTTGGAAACTTAAGGATCTAAAAGGAAAGCCGATCAAAACTGTCATTCCGGCTGATCAGCATAAACAGCACGAAAAAATTCTGTTGTTGGGACAAAATAATGTCCCCATCCTGAAGATGGAAAGCAAGCGCTGGAATAAAACTGGACGAGTATTTCCAGTAGCAGTATCGCTAATTGTTTTGAAGGATGATGAAGGGAAGCCTACTTCCATAGCTAACATCACCTGGGATATTTCAGATGTGAAAGAATTAGAGCTTAAGCAGCGAGCTCTTAAACAACAGTTGGGACAGCATTAAAGGCTCCATAACAACTGAAAATTAAGCGTGGTAAACTCTGACGACCAATATCTGCTCTCATTGGGCATAGTTTCTAAAAACGATAAATAAGACTGGTATCAGGCAACTTTAAGTTGTTTATTGATTTCGTTACTTGAAAAAGGGGGCGACCTGGCTTCGACGGGATGACGAAGACCATTGGCTGCATGTAGTGTTTTCCCAGGATCACTTAAAAAAATTGGACGCCTATTATAAATGGCGAATCTAACTACGCACTAGCTGCTTAATTAAATAGTAGCTCGTTCCTTCTCTGCTCTTGCCCATTGGCAGGGTCTGGGGCGTCGCTAAAATGGGATCGGAGAGTCATTCGTCAACGGTGACAATCTTAAACTTAGTTGAATAGTCGGTAATAGATCCAGTCCGGAGGAGCTCTACCGGTGAATCTAAAGTTCGGAATAAACATGTAGACGCTAATCGGCTTTGCATTGCGGACGGGAGTTCGATTCTCCCCGCCTCCACCAGGCTTCGTTCGAAT
>JAOZSM010000200.1 GCA_029939675.1 Fidelibacterota bacterium | reverse complement strand
TGATTCGGTTATTTTAAGAAGAACCGTTTCAACGGTTTGTTTTCAGACATTAAGGGCAGATTCTAATTAGATTAACTAGAAAGTAGTCATTCCCATGATTCCAGCTCCCATTCTGATCATTTTGTATTTCATTGTGCCTGTGATTATTCTTTGGCTATGTCAAAAGTACCCCCTGGCTAACAAGATCGGCTCGGTGATTCTGGCTTATGGTTTGGGGATATTCCTGGGCAACAGTGGTTTTTTGCCAAAAGGAGCCATGGAACTACAAGATACGCTGAGTGGTGTAACAGTAGCTCTGGCGTTACCGCTATTGCTTTTTTCCCTGGATGTCCGTTCCTGGCTGAATTCAGCCGGAAAAGCCATTTTATCCATGTTGGGGGCAACAGTCATCGTGGTCATGGTGGCTGGATTTGGATCCTGGCTGATCCGCTTTGGGGTGGAGGATGCCTGGCAATTCGGTGGAATGGCTATTGGTTTATACACTGGAGGAACCCCCAATCTGGCAGCCATAAAAACGGCACTTGATGTAGATTCAACTCGATTCATCATGATGCATACCTACGATACTCTGAATGGCGTAATCTATCTTCTGTTTGTCATGACCGTGGGCCAGCAGGTTTTCAACCGTTTCCTGCCGAAATTTAAAGCCACCGGATTTATTCAAAGCGGCAGTAACGAAAGTGAAGATATTAATAGTTACATCGGGATTTTTCAAAGCAAGATCATGTTGGGGCTTCTGGGAGCTTTGGGACTCTCGATTCTGATTCTAGGAGTCAGTTTTGGGCTGGCTCAACTCATACCAGCAGACTATTCAACGGCGGCTATCATGCTGTTGATTACCAGCTTGGGAATTGCAGCTTCCTTTTCCAAAAAGATAAGAACGATCCCAAAAACCTTTCAATTCGGAATGTATATTATTCTGGTTTTCAGTCTGGTTGTAGGTTCCATGGCGAATCTGGAACAACTGGTGAATATCAACTGGTCCCTCATGTTCTTTGTGAATTTTGTAGTCTTTGGCACCATGTTGCTCCACGCTGTATTTTGCAGAATATTTAAGATTGATACAGATACTTTCCTGGTTACCTCTGTGGCCGCAGTTTGTTCACCGCCTTTTGTTCCAGTGGTGGCCAAAGCACTGAACAACAAGGAGGTGATCCTATCTGGTTTAACTACCGGGATCATTGGCTACGCCATAGGCAATTATCTGGGAATCGTATTGGCCTATGTTTTTAGAGCGATGCTTTATTAAAGGAGTGATATGAAATCCATTATTATTGGGATTGCCGGGGGTACCGGGTCGGGAAAAACTACCATTGCAAAAAATATTGCCAAAGCCTATCAAGCGGGTGAGGTGGTACGGTTGGATTTGGATTCCTATTATCGTGATTTGTCTGAAATGACCCGCAAAGAACGATCTGTAGTCAATTTTGATCATCCGGCGTCGCTGGAGATTGACCTGCTGGTTAAGCATGTAAAAGCTTTATGTTCCGGGAAAACAGTTCAAATTCCCATCTATAATTTTGCCACCCATAATCGGTCTAAAGAAACCCAGCGAATTGAACCGCATCGGGTGATTATCATCGAAGGGATCATGGCTTTGTATTTTTCAGATTTAACTGATATGATGGATGTAAAACTGTATGTCGATACACCTTCTGACATTCGCTTTATTCGTCGCTTAAAACGAGATATTATTGAACGTGGTCGCTCAGTAGATTCCGTCATTGAGCAATACCGGGAAACTGTACGTCCCATGCACTACCAGTTTGTAGAGCCCAATAAATACATGGCTGATGTTATTATTCCCGAAGGGGGAATGAATAGGGTTGCTGTAGATTTGATCAAGGCCAAGATTAATGCAGTTTTGGATGAAAAAAGCTAGTATCGCGTTAATTGCGTACTGCGCAAGAATAACGCAGGAGTTTTTGTTGCTAGCAGGGCAAAACAGCAGTTAATTATCTGAGGGATAAGCTGTTTTTCGGTGGACTCGAGCCGTCAGAAAACTATACTACGGAAACTTATGAGATATACATATTACAAAGACCCACAGAAACCCGCGAAGAATTACAGCAACCTTATAAAAATACTTCTGATGTCCCTGATTTTGATCATTGTGATTGTCTGGGTGGTCATGTGGAATACGGCCAACACCTATCAACCTGAACTGATTTCGGAACAAGCCTTCTACGAAGGATATTTTACCTTAAATACGAGACTGGACCAAACTCTAACCAGGCGTTTTCCCAGCCTTGAGTTTGTGGAGGGACGTTTAAGCAATGATGGTATTGGCACCCGTAGGTTCAAGATCAAGGATGGAAAGAAAGTTCGTTCGGATGATATAAAAAAATTATTGGAAAATACACTGGGTGGTTTTGGCTTTCAGGTCAAGCAAACCGCCGATGCCCCGGATCATTGGGAATTCCAGGTAGGTAGCGATTCCACGATCTGGTCAGTTTATAATTTTCAATATTCTGAAAAGAAAATGCCGGCAGCCTCAATTCTGCCCGCTGATATCGCCAAAGTCAGTAAAAGACCCCAGCTGGCCGTGATTATTGATGACTTTGGCTATTCCATGAATGAAACTATCAGTGGTTTTATGACTCTAAAGCAACCCTTTACAGCCGCTGTAATTCCGGGTAGACCTTATTCAACTCAGGTTGATGAACGGCTTAATGCTCAACAGATTCAAACGTTGATCCACATGCCCATGGTCACGATCACAAATGCCACAAGTGAACCTGATTTCGCCCTATCAGATGAGCTGAGTGATGGTGAGATCCAGCGTCGTTTGAAAAAAGCTCGTCGGGAAGTTCCGAAATCAATCGGCATGAATAACCACCAGGGGAGTGGTGGCACCCAAAGTCGCAAAGTCATGATTGAGGTCACGGATTTTCTCGCGGGACAAAACATGTTTTTTATTGATAGTCGGACCATTGCTGCCTCCATTGCTGAAACTGTAGCCAGAGAAAAAAAGGTTCCCACTAATAGTAGAGACGTTTTTCTGGATGAAGTGGATGATCCAGAGGCGATTGCCGGTGAACTGTTTCGATTGGCCAGAATCGCAAAAGAACGGGGTGAAGCAATCGGGATTGGTCATTGCCGACCCAACACATTGACGACCTTAAAAAAATATTTACCTGCTTTGGCTGAAGCGGGATTTGATCTGGTGCCAGTTTCAAAATTGGCTCATTGATTTAAAAGTATGCAATAATTCGAGGAATACTTATGGCTCAAATGGAACTAAATCTAGATGCGTTTTCAAATGCTAAACAACAACTGAAGCTGAACGGGCTAACTCTAGCAGGCGTTGTCACCATTGCCGGTCTTTCTGGAGTCGATGGTTTTAGTCTTAGTTATGATGGTCGTTCACAATCCTTCACTGACAAAGATCTGGAGCTGGCCATTGCTGCAGCCATGCATACCCGCTTTGCCATAAGAATTGCTCCCCGTGCAGAATTATTGCAGCTGGCATTAAGCCTGCCAGTGAAACAGGTTACTTTTGTAGCTGACAAGCTATTTGATGATTATGGTGCCGATCTGGAAACGTTTATCCCTCAGCTCAAGGATGCTGGGAAACTGATCTCTTTCCGGCTTGATCCGGATATTAGCCTGCTAAAAAAAGCCTATCGTCTTGGAGCTGATCTGGTTGAGCTGGATGTTCAGCATTATTCTAAAAACAACAGTGCTGCTGGACAGGTTGAAGCCCAGGAGCAGGTAGCCCTTATGGCTCGTACTGCTGAAAAGAACGGTATCGGAGTGGCAGTAAATGGGGGGATCACATATCAGAACGCAATGCCTCTGGTGAGTATCGACGCAGTAGAAAATGTGATAGTTGGTCGGACTATTTTAGGGCGCTCGATTTTTGTGGGTCTGGAGACAGCTATTCGTGATTTCAAAGCACAGGTGGCATGAGTTCACTCATAACCCAGGTTGACCGCTCCGGCCGGGTCGAAAGTTTTCACGTAGGCTATGGGGTAATTACTGACCCCAGTGGTCAAATAATCAGATCATATGGTGATCCACAATACTCCACTTATGTGAGGTCATCTGCCAAACCAATCCAGGCCATGGCTGTTTTGCGATCTGGAGCCTATGGCAATTACAGGCTTACGGAACAGGAATTGGCCGTTATCTGTTCCTCGCATAGTGGTGAACAAGTTCATACTGAACTTGTAACCAGTGTGTTTGCCAAAGCGGGGATCAGTCCTGATCTTCTGGCCTGTGGTATTCATCCGCCCATTGATAAAAAGAGTGCCAGCCAGTTGGTGACTGACGGGCTCGAGCCTGAGCAGATTCACAATAATTGTTCTGGTAAACATGCCGGCATGTTAACTACTTGTGCTCAATTAGGCTTTACTCCTGAGAATTATCTGGATCCTAACCACCCGGTGCAACAGTATATTTACCAGATAGTCAAGGAATACACCTCTGAGGAATCTATTCACCGCGGTGTTGATGGTTGCTCGGCGCCGGTGTTTTATTTGCCGCTCTCCAAAATTGCGTTGGCCTTTGCCCGGATCAGTGTCCAGGAGACTGAAGAATGTCAGCAGATCTTTAAGGCCATGAGCAGCTATCCCTATTTGGTGGGAGGCAATGGACGCTTTGATACGGTTCTGATGCAGAGTTTTCCAGGTCGGATCATGTCCAAAGGGGGTGCAGAAGCAGTTTCTGCTGCTGGCTTTATCATGCCCAATTGAGAAGTAGATGGTTTAGCTGTCAAGGTGTTGGATGGTAATTACCGGGCGATTGGCCAAATGGTTTTGGAAATGCTGAGGGACGTTGGGTTTATAAAGGAGCCCATCCCTGAAGCGTTGGCAAAATGGTGGACTCCTGAGCTAAAAAATCATGCCAGGCAAGTTGTGGGTACCACTCGGACTTTAATTGTTGATCCATGATCTGCACTTCTCACAACGAATTTAACGAATTCAGGATAAAAGTATGCTTGAGATAATTCATTCAGGTTCGTTTTTGCGCTGGAATGAAAATTGACGCCCTCGCTAAAAGTATATGACAGAACAGGAATATCACCCTAACATAAATAAATATAGCTACTTATGCGGACGCGGGCATGTTCTTAATTATCAGCACTTTGCGCCTCTGCGTTCTCTGCGAGAGGGACTTTTTGCGGGATCGTCAAAATTGAATTTATAAGGTATTACTGACAATGACAAAAAAAAATAGAACTTCCTGGGACAATTATTTTATGAAGATCGCGGAGGATGTTTCCACACGATCCACCTGTGACCGGAAATATGTGGGGGCTGTAATTGTCCGGGATAAGATGATCCTCTCGACGGGTTATAATGGATCTATTCGTGGATTGCCTCATTGTGATGAGGTGGGACATGAAATGGAAAATGGTCACTGTGTCCGGACGGTTCATGCTGAAGCCAATGCCATTGTACAAGCTGCCCGGAATGGGGTCAGGATCGGTGAAGCGGATATCTATGTGACAGCCAGTCCCTGCTACAACTGTTTCAAGCTCATAGCGAATGCTGGTATCAAACGTATTTTTTATGGCGAACTATACCGGGATGAGCGGATCAAGACCCACGCAAAAGAAGCCGGGATCGAGCTGATCCACCT
>JAOZSM010000199.1 GCA_029939675.1 Fidelibacterota bacterium | reverse complement strand
TTCGTAAGTTAGCATCAGATATTCCCATCATCCTCTCTACTGGTCGGCTGGGTATTGAGGACCAGCAAGAGTTCAAAGATATCGGTATCACCGGGTTTATTCAAAAACCATGGACAACTGAAGAATTGATTGAGCGCTTTCAAAAGCTAGACATCAATTGAAAAGCCTTACTCTCTGGTGTGAAATAAGCAGATTATAACCTTTGAATCTGTGTATACAGACTTCTGAATGTTCACTGGAAGATCAGAGCAAAGGTAATGATGATATTTGCTTTTTAATCAGCAGTCAGCCGTTTGGTCGCGTGTTTCAGGCTTGCCCCTGCTACCGTGGCAAGTATCTTTGGCCTTTCTAATAATGGGGGCTATTATATTATTACTTAGAATTACCATAAATGTTAGCCAATAGAATCACATTCAAAAAATTCAGCTGCTCCAGTCAGTTAACCAGATCAAGCAGTAACGGGGAATTCAATGTCTAAAAAACCGACCTATGCAGAACTTGAACAACGTCTTTTTGAAACACAGAATACATTATCAGAGTATCAGCAGGCGAATGTAAGTAGCGCTGAAAGAAACGACAGGCTTTCAAAAATAATGCTGGCGGCCAATGATGGAGTGTGGGATTGGGATCTTCAGTCCAACAGCGTTTTTTTTGACCCCCGCTATTACAGTATGGCTGGATATGAGGTAAATGAGTTTCCCCACGAGTTTGATGAATTCACCAAGCGCATTCATCCGGAAGAGCTTGACTATGTAATACAAGAGGCTGAAAAGCACTTACAGGGTAAAATAGAGCGTTTTAATGTTGAATTTCGTTTTAAAAAAAAGGACAACACCTGGCTTTGGGTCCTGGGTCGTGGAATCATTGTAGACCGTGATAAAGCAGGCGCTCCCACCCGTTTTGTGGGAACCCACAAAGACATTACTGAGCGCAAACAGGCTGAAACAGCCCTTAAGCAAAGTGAAGCCAATCTGAATTCCTTGATCAATAATCGAAATGAATCGATCTGGTCGATTGACGTTAACTATAACTATCTAACCTGTAATGACTTTTTTAAAGACTCCTATTTTAAAACATTCAAAAAGGAGCTGAAACAGGGTATGAATGCTCTGGATATTCTTACACCAGACTTGAAGGAATTTTGGAAACCTCATTACGAAAAAGTTCTGGCTGGTGAACGGGTTGTATTTGAATTTTCCAATGAAGTTGAAAACAAGCTTCAATTCTTTGAGGTTTCACTTAACCCAATCCTGACCGATAATCAAATTTCAGGTGTATCGGCCTTGAGTATTGATATCACCGACCGGAAACAAACAGAAGTAGCTTTGCTTGAGAATAGTGCCAACATGGCAGCTATCATTGAAAATACCCAGGACAGTATCTGGACAATCAATACTTCCTACGAAATCATCTATGTCAATTCTGTTTTTGAGAAAGCTTTTTTTGCCAGTTTCGGGGTTCACCTTAAGCCGGGCATTGTTCTCTTGGATGCTCTGCCTGAGCCCTTGAGACCCTTCTGGAAAGAACGCTACGATAGGGCGCTTGCTAATGAACGATTCAATGTGGTTGATGAGATTGATGTTGGAACTCATACTGTTTATATAGAAGTATGGTTTAATCCAATCTCTGTAAATGGCGTAATTGTTGGAGCCTCTTTATTTGGCAGGGACATTTCAGAGGGTAGACAGATTGAGCAAGACCGACTGACCTTTGAGAAGCAAATTCTCCAAACCCAAAAATTAGAAAGCCTGGGCGTATTGGCTGGGGGGATTGCCCATGACTTTAATAATATCCTCATGGGAATCCTGGGTTACGCAGATTTAGCACTATCCAGTATGGATTCAATTGCACCAGCCCGGGAGTTTGTCCAGGGCATCAATGACTCTGCTCGTAAAGCTGCCGGCCTGGTTAAACAGATGCTGGCCTACTCTGGGAAAGGCAAATTCTCATTGGAGCCCATCGATCTTAATCATTTGATCGAGGATACGGTTCAAATGCTGACCATCTCCATTTCTAAAAATGTGATTATGAAATTTAATTATGCACCTACGCCAGTTTTCCTGGAAGGAGATCCTTCCCAGATCCGTCAGATTATTATGAATATGGTGATCAATGCTTCAGACGCTATCGGTAAACAGAGCGGAGTGGTAGCCCTGACCACAGGCAGCATGTATTGTGATCGCGAATATATAGACAGCACCGGGTTTGAATCCCAGATTACTCGTGAAGAACAGCTAGCTGAAGGGATGTACCTCTTCCTGGAAGTATCTGATACTGGAATCGGGATGTCGCAGGATGTCATTGCCAGAATTTTCGAGCCCTTTTTTACCACTAAATTTACGGGGCGGGGTTTGGGCTTATCTGCGGCGCTAGGAATTGTCAGGGGTCATCAGGGAATGATTAAGATCTACTCTGAGGAAGGCAAAGGAACCACTTTTAAGGTGCTATTCCCACTCCATGATAATGATCCAAGTTCCCAGGTAAAAGTTGGACCAAGTGGGGATATCCTCGATAAGTGGCAGGGACAGGGTACTTTTTTAATTGCCGATGATGAAGAAGCCATTCGCACAGTTGGCAAACATATGATCCAAAAGCTTGGTTTTGATGTATTGACGGCTGAGAATGGTCGTGAAGCAATCAAACTATTCAAAGAAAATCAAGCTGCGATTGTTGGTGTATTGTTGGACCTGACCATGCCCCACAAAGATGGCGCCGAGGTTTTTAGAGAGATTTGTAAACTCAACCCCAAGATTAAGGTGATTCTATCAAGTGGTTACAATGAACAGGATGCCACTCAACAGTTCATCGGTAAAGGACTGGCCGGCTTTATTCAGAAACCATACGTTTCAGCTGAATTGGTGAAGAAAATTAAAGAAATAATGACTGCATAAGTTCCTCCACAGGAGGAATAGCCGGGTGAATTTCAACAGGTTACAAGCAAAGTGACCTCTGGGGTTTGTTCAGATTGTTGATCCTATGTAATACCAATTTTACTTCATGTTGCACTTAAATAAATTATGGCACCATTTGGAACTGAAATTGGTATTTGAGGAGTTTTAGAAATGACAGCAATCGTACTCACATATCTCCTGATTCTGTTAGGAGTAGGTGTCTGGAAAGCATTTAGGGTCAAAACCCATGCTGATTTTGCCCTGGCAGGTAGAAGTTTGCCTCCCTGGGTCCTGGTGGGCACCATGTTGGCGACCTGGATCGGGACAGGAAGTATCCTGGGTAATGCCGGCAAAGCGTATGAGATTGGATTCGCAGCCCTGATCCTGCCAGCCGGCGGTGTTCTGGGAATTGCAATACTGACCCGGATTGCTGGTAAAATTCGGGACATGGACACCTACACAGTTCCCGAGATCATCTCCAACCGGTTTGGCAACGGGGCCCGCAATTTGACGGTTATCGCCCTGGTCCTGGCCTACCTGGTGATCGTCTCATATCAATACAATGCTGGTGGAGCTGTTTTGCAGATGATTTTCACCGATGCCAGTGGACAAGCGAGCCTTTCGCTGGAATCTGCTACAGCCATTGCGGCCCTCTTTATCATTTTATATACTGTTTTAGCAGGCTTGTTGAGTGTGGTTTACACTGATGTCGGTAACGGGATTGTCATGACCCTGGTACTCATATTCGCCTTCCCCATTCTCTGGGTCAAAGCCGGGGGCTGGGCTGGAATGCAGACGGCCTTTCTGTTACAGGGCAACCCTGAAAAACTTGAATTCTTTGGTCAATTCAGTCCGATGCAACTCGTCAACTATATGTTGCCACCCTTTCTCCTGGTTCTGGGAGATGCCAATATGTATCAGCGTTTCAGTGCTGCAAAGAGTCGTAGTGGCATTACCAGGGCTACCGTAGTACTGATCCTGGCTGTCCTGGTAATCGAAGTTCTCATCATTGCCACAGCAGCTGTTTCAGCCTCTCTGGTTCCCGATGCAGCTAACGGTCGGCATATCCTGGTTTACGTGGCTGCCACCCACTTGCCCACGCTGCTCGGGGGACTCTTTTTTGCCACCATCATTGGTATTATAATCTCAACCGCTGATTCATATCTACTGGTTCCCGCTACAACTCTCATGAAGGATGTTTATCTCAACTATATCAATCCTGGAGCTAGTGAAAAACGAATTGTTCTGTATTCCCGATTATTGGTGATCGCCCTAGGATTTCTGGCCTGGATCATCAGCCGCGGATTTGCCAGCTCTCCCGGATTCTTCGAGCGGGCGCTCTATGCCTATACGATCTATGGTGCAGCAATTACTCCCAGTTTGCTGGCGGCTCTATTCTGGCCAGGAGCCACTTCCCGCGGAGCCTTGCTCTCAATTGGTGCCGGGGTGATCACGACTATCCTCTGGCAGGAAAGTCCATTGTTTACCTGGCTTTTTGGGGCTGACATCGTGGCAAATCTTGATGCCGTTTTACCAGCGATTAGCCTGAGTCTGTTTTTTCTGGTTGCCGGTAGTCTCTGGGACCGAAGACTGAACCGGGCTAGCTAACTCCAGCTTTTTCCCCGGAGTTAAAATGATACGATAGCGCGAATCCGCATGTAGCTGTGCCAAAAAGATTTTATTGGGGACAATTCTGAAAGCGCAGAGACAGCTCCATTTCGGTATTGACAAAGCAGGTTTTCTGAAGCACAATCAGAGGTTTTTAAAACTGATTAATTTTAGCTTTCATCATCATTTAGGATAGCGTAAGCCATGCAGGAAGTCGATCTATACCCTCCCTTAAAAAAGTATCTGGTTCAACAGGGCTATGAGGTCAAGGGTGAGGTCCAGAATTGCGATGTCATCGCAGTACGGGGTACTGAGTCAATTGTCGTAGTAGAGCTCAAGTTATCCCTTAACCTTACTGTCCTGCTGCAAGCTGTTGATCGTTTGAAAGTTTCTGACACAGTCTATATCGGGGTTCCCAAGGGCCTTGCTGTCTTGAGAAAACAGCGCAAAAAGATCATAAAACTCATCCGCATGTTGGGTCTTGGCTTGATTGTGATTGATCCACAGGCTCGCATTGGTAACGTAGATATCTTATGTGATCCCGGTGAATACAAGCCGCGTCAGGTAAGTAAACAAACCCGCAGGCTTCTGAAAGAATTTCAGCATCGGGTTGGTGATCCTAATCCAGGAGGCAGCAGCACCCGCAAGGGTTTCATGACGGCCTATCGTCAAAAAGCGCTGGCTATCGCAGAATATTTGGATCAACATGGTGAGACCAAAGCTGCTGTTATTGCTGAATCTCTAACTGAACCCAAAACCCGGATTATTCTGTATAATAATGTTTACGGCTGGTTCGAGCGCCTGGGTAAAGGAGTGTATGCTCTGTCACCCCGCGGAAAATCAGAATTCCCAGGCTGGCTTACGCGCAGCTGATAAGTTAGGTGTTGGGGTGGATTCCTTTTCTGGCGACAGACCTACCCAATGGATCCGTGCGCAACACCTCTTCAGCCTCAATCTGCCGGAAGACATCATGGAGGAAGGCCACGTAGATCTCTTCGGTTTTGCGCTTTTCAGTATGAAAGGGATAAACGGGTAACAAGAGGGCTTCTACCCATTTTGTGGTTGTGGCACTTCGGTCATAAGACTTTTTTAAGCGTCCCTCACTATCAAAAACATCAACTGTAAGATAGTATTCCTGCGTATAGGGTATGGGTATCAAGGTCC
>JAOZSM010000198.1 GCA_029939675.1 Fidelibacterota bacterium | reverse complement strand
CTCGTTTGATGGATCTGGTTTCACAGTGGATCTCAGCTGACATTAGCATCTCTGAAAACCAGCGGGAAATCGCCATGGATTTTGCCCTGGCTTTGGGGGGGTTAGCCATCGTTGAGAAGGAGAACAGCTTTCAAGTCAGCTATCCACTCAATGATGATGTGCAGATGATTCTGAGTGACCTCAAAGCATTTCTTAAAGATCTGGATCCTGAGGCAACTATCTCCCAAGACATCGTCAACCGGGAAAACTGGAATAAAAACTGGCAGGCTTACTTCAAACCAACTGAAATTACCAAGCAGCTTATCGTACTGCCTGAATGGGAAGATCCGGCTACATTTTCACATGAGATCAAGACCCGTATCAGGCCAGCAATGGCTTTTGGAACGGGAACCCATGAGACCACCCAGCTCTGTCTGCAGATATTGGAATTGAGCATCAAAGGACAGGAACGGATTCTGGATGTGGGAACCGGCAGTGGGATTCTGGGTATTGCAGCCCTCCAACTTGGTGCCGCTCAAGTAGATGCTATTGAAAATGATCCCTTTACCCGGGAAAATGTCGAAGCCAATCTTAGTTTAAATGGAATTTCCTCAGGCTTCAATTTACAAATCACAGAAAAACCAACCCTTAACCCACCCTACGATCTCATGGTTGTGAATATTATTCGGTCCAGACTTTTTCCGATTCTGCCTCAATACTTTAATACCGTACGTTCTGGAGGTCAGGTGCTTGTTTCCGGTCTTCTGGTAACCGAGGATACTGAAACCCGGGATCTGCTGGCAAACTCTCCCTGGAAAATTATTAAACCCTATATTAAGAATGAATGGATCGCTTATTTATGCGAAGTCAAATAAATACCTACACTCTCGCAGATTACCTCCAGCCCGCGACATTAAAAATTCGCCGAATCTTACAAATAATTCTTTCTGTGGTAACAGGTCTGTTGCTGATTACCTGTGATCAGACACCAACAACTCTGGACGAAGAACCCTATTCTAATAATACTCAAGCAACTACGTTTTCCGTAGAACTGACCACGCTTGAATTTGATTTTCAATCTCAAACCTTCTTTTTCTCCGCAGCTATTGCCAGCCCCAATGAGATCCAAAGCGTCCAGGCTGGAATGATCGTAAATGAAATTGACCAGATAGCCAGCTTCGCTCTAAATGATGCCGGCCTTGAGGGTGATATTCTCATAAATGATGGATCTTATGATGCAAATTTCCGACTGCCGGATTCGCTCGCTTTCGATGATAATAAGAACTGGCAAGTATCGATCACCGTGGTCTCTGATGCTGAAACTAAAAGTGCCAGTCAGTCTATTGAGCTTGAAAGACCTGCCGCTCCAATTATTTCCAACGTGAGTCATCTGGATACACTCGCCCTCCTGCCAGATGCTTTGGTTCTGGATACCTTGAGCATGACTGTTACTCACCCCAAAGGTCTGGATGAGATCAGAGATGTAAGCATGATGTCCCTTAAACCTGATGGGACCTATGCTAACAATGGTCAACCCATTCCCCTTTACGATGATGGGGGTAGCGTGGTTTTCTTTTCCTTCGGCGGCATCGATTTCTCCAGTGGAGATAAGATTGCCGGAGATGGAATATATAGCTTACTCCTGGCTCTCAGTCCCGGTAACCTCAGTGGCACCTATTACTGGACTTTTAATTCTCGCACCTGGCTGGGCATTGAAGCTGAATCTGTTGCAGATTCCCTGGTAGTCTTGCCAGCACCCAATCCTTCACCAACCATACAGACCACCCTATTGCGGACAGGAGTTTTTCAATGAAAAGACTACTGCTGCTCATTCTCATAACCGGGCTTTCACTCCAGGCCCAATTAATGCGCCCCTCCCAATTTTCCATAACTGCTGCCGATAGTGTCTATGAGGGCCTGATCGGCAGCAGCATCTCGGATATTGCCGGCAGCGGTGATACCCTATGGCTGGGCTCTGGGCATGGTCTCAGTGCCAGCTTTGATCGTGGAGATTCCTTTGTTGGGTTTTCGCGGCGCTTCTCAAATCTGGGGCCGGGAGGTATCTCTGCGTTGGCTGTCTGGGGTGATACGATCTGGGTTGCCATGGGCTTTGATACAACAACAGGCCAGGGTGATCTTAAAGCCGGTGGCGGCATCAGTCGCTCTTTTGATGCTGGTGGTACCTGGACCTGGCTGGAACAACCCATGGATACCTTGAAAATGACGGTGACAAATGGCGATACCAGTTATGAAAAATATTCCCAAATGAATGTCTGGGGTTTGCCAATTTTCAGCGTGGATGTTGTTACACCGATTCAAAATATCACTTATGATCTGGCTTATGATGGGCAACGATTGTGGGCAACCTCTTTTGGCGGTGGTTTGCGGGTCTCCCATGATCTGGGTTCTACCTGGGAACGGATCCTGTTACCCTGGGATAGTTTTGACAGATTGGATTCAACGATTCTTGCAGAATCTGAATTTGAGATTCAGGAAAGTCCCGAGTACTATGCTCTCGACCCATTGGTTCACTTAAACCATATTGCCTTCGCTGTAAAAGCCTGGAATGATACGGTCTGGGTCGGGACATCAGGCGGGGTTAATCGTTCATTTGATGGAGGAAAAAGCTGGGATCATTACACTTTTCAAAACTCCAATATTTCCGGAAACTGGGTCATTGCCCTGAATCGTCAAGTATTGGGCGATGGATCTGAGCGCATCTGGGCTTCCACCAACACTACCGGGGCTGGAGATGTCACAGGATTAAGTTTTTATGATGGAACAACAGAATACTGGCGGGCTCCTCTCCAGGGAAATCGGGTCTGGAACATTGCTTCCGATGCTAACAACGTGTATGCAGCCACAGATGCAGGTCTCTGGAAAACCAAAGACGGACTGCATTTCAACCTCCTGCCAAATTATCATAACCCTGATTATTCAGAGATCATTTACTCCGACGCAGTTTATTCAGTTCTGGTAAACGATGATGGGGCTATCTGGGTGGGAACGGGTGATGGTCTGGCTATCAGCTACAATGACGGACTCACCTGGAATATCCAAAAAGCCCGTAGCTTGACGCCTGATGATAAGGTCTATGCTTATCCCAATCCCTTTACACCACGCTATGATAAAGTGCTCAACGGGGAGGGCAATTTAATTATCCGATTCACTGCAGAAGCAGGAGCGGCTCTTTCCATTGATGTGTTCGACTTTGCCATGCACCGGGTTAAATCGATTTTGACTGATGCTGACACCCAATTCTCAGGACCCCAGGAGCGTACCTGGAATGGTCGTAATGAGCAGGGCTACCTGGTGGCCAACGGTACCTATTTTATTCGGATTGAGATCGATACTGAGCAGTATTGGACGAAAGTGATGGTGATCAATTGAGCACAATAAGAACTCACTATGCTGACCGTTTTTGCGAGAAGCAAAGCGCCGAAGCAATTTACATTTCACATACCAGACTAGGATCATCACGTTCACTTACGTTTGCTGGCAAATACATAATGAAAAATCTTCAACTTTTACTCATATTAATAATCTTCAGCAATAGTGTAATGGCTTCCGGGTTAGGTGGATTCACGGGGACGTCCTCCCGCTTCACTTCAGATCCTTTATCTGCTGGAACCGGTGGCATTACGCTCTTTCACAATAGCAGTACTAACAGCTTTTCGCAGAACCCAGCCTCCCAGGCCTGGTTTGATGAGCGCAGTTTTGACGCCGGGATGGTTCAATTATCCCTGGATCGCTTTATCTATACTGTAAACGGAAGTCTCCCCCTGCCTCCTACAGCTCATCTGGGAGTTGGTTTCATCGCCGCAGGAACTAGAAATATTGATGCCCGGGATTCGCGGGGATATTACGCCGGTGAGCTGAATGACACGGAATTGACCTACCTCCTTTCTTTCTCCAACCGTTTTTCAGAAAAACTGGCTTTTGGTCTTTCACTCAAACTCCTTTCCAAACAGTTTTCCTCTGAAGAGGATTTACTGGATCTTAAGGGCACGGGCTTCGGAGCGGGACTGGGTATTTTGTTCAAGCCTTTTGAGGGCGGAGCCTTTGCTTTGGCCTTCAAGGACTGGAACAGTAGTTATAAATGGAAAACCCAGGATTTGTTCGAACGCGGCAGCAGCTACCAAGATGAGTTTCCCATGAGTCTATCCTGGGGCTGGCAGCAGAATTTTAATCTCCTGGCCCTGGCTGTGGAACACGACTACTATTTAATTGGAGAGTCCATCTATCGAGCAGCCATCATGTGGGACGGGTTGAAAAACCTGAGTCTTAATGGTGGGTTCAGTTTCGAAGATGAGCGAATGATTCCCGGGGTCAGTGCCCGGTACGTATTAAACTGGAAACAGGGACCGCCCATGCATATCGATTTGGGAATACGCAGTGGAATACAGGGTGAAGGCTTGCGAAACTATCTGGGCTGGGGAGTAAATTTCTAGTGATCGTTGGCCTCCCAAAAAGCCCTCACCAAGACTTGGTCAGGATCTTTGACTTGCAGAATGTTACTACAATCCATATCATGGTATATGGGAACTATTAAAAGTGCTAGGGTGTTATTCATGATCTCACAATTCATTCAAACCAGACCATCAATGCTTAAACAGCTATTTTTAATGCTAACTTGTTTGAGTCTGGTAACAGGGCAAAGTAGTTTTGATATTCTAAATACACCTACTGATGCCCGGGACGCCGCGTTGGGAATCAGCTTAAACCCCACTTTGAAACCAACGCGCATCCTGACTCATCCTGAGCAGGACCTAACCTTAAGTGTCTGGAACTGGGTGGCTGATATTCAAGGAGCCTATATCGGCCTGGGGTTAAAAAACACCTACATGAACGTACAGGCCATGCATAGCGGTGAACTTGAATTCCGTAAAGATATTCCCAGTGAAGATCCGCTTAGTACATTTGAATATACCCTGTTCAATCTTGGTGGTGCTCATGCCCGCCAGTGGCAGCAGTTTACCCTGGGACTTGGGGCCGAACTGGTCTATGAGCGCAGTCTTAACGCATCAGCTACCGGGCTATCCTTTAATCTGGCAGGTGCCTATCAAATAGGTGATTATTATTTAATCGGTGGTGGTATCCGCCACCTGGGAGTTACCGGGAAACTTGATGAAGAGAGTACCAGTTTGCCAACTGAGACCTGGGCTGAATTCGATGCAGATTTTGACAAGTTCTCCGTGATAGCTGAAGTCAATAACGGTTCCATTCCAACAGCTATCGGGGTTACCTATCCTTTCCTGAATACTTTTGAGTTGATGGCCGGTATTCAGGTTGAAGCAACTGATCCCTCAACGACCATTCATCCTTCAGCTGGATTCACAGCGGCGTGGACCGGTTTTACATTTGGTTATACCATCTATCAAATGGATCATAACCTGGGGCCACGGCATTTTATTACGCTTTACTGGAATTATTAATTTACCGAAGTTTATTTGACGCGAATCAACGAATAAACAAAAAAATATTATTTGTGAAATAATTCTGATGAAGCCGCAAAAAGTAGTTGAGAAATCATAGGATGTACCCTAAGTAAGTTAAACACAACGACACATCGCAAACATGTCTAAACTCATAAATATCAACACTCTGCGCCTCTGCGATCTCTGCCTGCCAGGCGAAGCTCGAAGAGCGCAGACTGGCGAGAGGGACTTTTTGCGGGGGCGTCAA
>JAOZSM010000197.1 GCA_029939675.1 Fidelibacterota bacterium | reverse complement strand
GGTTGTATAATGTAGCAGAGCAGGTGCGTCCATAACTGACTGAACCAGATTAATTCCTGATCGAAGGGTACTCTCATCATCATTCGAAAAATCGATGAAGTAACCATTGTAATCGCCTGGCTGAATTTCAATCTGATCAAGAGCTAAGGCTGCTTTTTCAAGGGCTGCCTGCGCAGAAGCATGGGCTGCAGCAAGTTGATCTCCACCACCAGCAATAAGTGTTGCAAAACTGCCTCCCGAACTCATACCTAGCACAATCCCTGCTGAATCATATGATGCAAGATCCAGATCATAGGCTGTTATCATTTTAAAGATACCGCGAAGGGCAGTTAAGCTCATATCCAGAGCAAACAGATCGGTCTGTCCGAATTGTATGCTTGAGCCAAGTTCAACTACAAAGCTTGAGTCACTAATATTACCGAGCGCTTCAAGTCCTGCTTCTGCAAGGGGAAGAAAATCATTGATAATACTGGTCTGCAAGTCGTTAATGCTTTGCAATTCGTCATAATCTAGTTTTGCCAGGGAGAGGGGGAGTTCAATGAATAGACCCATCATATTATGCAATCGTACTGTTGAAAGTGGTAAACCAAATCCATAGCCAATTGTATTTGCTGAAGATGATCCTTCTGAAAAGGGCGCATGGATATCATAATAGGGGGCTAATAGATCCTGAAACTGTTGATCCTGCGATATGATCATTAAACCAGTGACAGCCATCCCAAAGTTTGCGGCGCTATTTTCTGGATCCAGGTTATGTGCTTCCAGATAAAGACTGTAACCCGCAGTAAAATCCATTGGTGCTAAAAGCGGCTGCACCGAGTCTGGTTCCAGTGCTAACATATTTGTAAATAATGATTCTACCAAACCATTGGCTGAATCTACCAGCGCCATGGCTGATTCTTGATCTTCATCAAGAATATCTTCACAGGCACTAAATAGAAAAATACCCATTGCTACCATCATCAATGCTAAAAATCTGACTAATTTTTGTTGTTCCATAATTTCCCCCTTCCAGAGGTTCTTTAAATATACACTGTAAATTTAAGTTGCCATCTATGAAATAACATGCGCTTAAGCACATAAGGCCCCATGCGTGATCTAGATCTTTTTACTCGAAACACTGGGTATAACTAAATTCATATGGGACTCATTATTAATCTTTCAGTTCACGGTGAACAACAGTGGCTGAAGCCTGTCGGTTTGGTAAAATGATCATATCAGCAATTTGAACATGAGCTGGACGGGAGGCAGCAAACAAAACGGCTTCAGCAATATCGACAGCAACTAATGCTTCAAGACCGGCATATACATTTTCAGCTTTTTTTACATCACCCTTGAAGCGGACCAAACTGAACTCTGTATCCACCAGACCGGGAGATATGGCTGATACCCTAAGATTGGTATGCACCACATCCATTCGTAGACTCTTCGTGATCGCATCAACTGCATGCTTACTGGCGCAATAGACACTACCTCCGGGGTAGGCTTCGTGGCCGGCAATTGACGATATATTGATTACATGTCCCCGGTTATTTGCAACCATACCAGGCACAACAGATCTGATCAGATTCAACACACCTTTGACATTGGTATCAAGCATTGTATCCACGTCAGTACCAGGTGTTTCGTGAGCCTTTTCAACACCGATCACCAGCCCGGCATTATTTATCAAGACATCAATATTCTTGAAATCTGGGGGTAATTGAGCAATGAGTTGTTCCACGGCGTTGCTTTCCCTTACATCCAGAGTATACTGCAATACTTGTACGGAATAGCGTTGTTTCAATGATTCAGCCAACTGCTGAAGTTTACTGGATCTCCGGGCTATGAGAATCAGGTTTGCACCAGCCTCTGCAAATACCCGGGCACAAGCTTCACCAATACCGGCACTGGCACCTGTGATCAAGATGGTTTTATTTTTGAGATTGGTAAGCATAAGGTAGCTCCATGGTTGGACGATTAAAGATTATCAGTATTAAAATGCTACTAAAGAGACCTGGATAAAAAGGTTCCAACCCCCAATAATAACTCAAATCATCAGCTTTTCCAAAAAAGAACCATAGGATAGCTGCCAAGGGAGGGAAAATAAGATTCAAGGTAGCGGAGATGCGGTTCATGGGTCGCTTAAATATACTAAATAGGGTTGGTAACAACAGAGCTGGGATGGCGATCGTACCAAATGTATACCATAGATCAATCACGGATGGCAAAATGATGGCTGTAATAATTCCAAAAACCAGGATCACTCCCATTGCAATTTTGATCCGTGCTTCGGCAGCATAACTTTTAAATAAACTGAAGCTTCCTGCTATATCATTGCCCAAGGTAATTCCTGAAACCAGGGCATTGCTGTCCAGAGTTGACATTACAGTGGCCAATATCCCCACATAGAATAACCCTTGTAACCCGATGGGGAGGATAGAATGACCCAAGTAGAGAAATGCTTGAGCAGGGATAGTATCTGTAGGTAGGTATGCAAAGGCATATAATCCCGTAAAAGTAGTCATGAGATCAAAAATAAACCAGAACAACACAGCCAGGAGAATACCCCGTTTGGCAATCTGCGGAGTTTTGGTGGCAGCAACCCTTTGGTGAAACCCGGGATCAACCAGAGTCCAGGAACCGATAAAAAACCAGACAAGAATGTAAGCCAGACTATTACCCCCAGTCAACGAACGATGGGAGGGTGGAAGCGTTTTCCAAAGTTCCCAGGGAGTTTTAAAATCAAATGCCAATACCAACAGAATAATAAAGAATCCAAAAAACATAAGGATGAATTGAACTTTGTCAGTATTCACCACAGCAGAGAACCCACCCCTTAGTATGTAAATCAAAGAAAAGAGGGTGCCGCTGATAATGCTCAGCGTGAGGGAAAGACCCATAAAAAAGTTTAACAATAGACCAAGGGTCAGGATGTAGGGTGCCGGGTTGGCTAACAGCAATACCCAGATTGCTGCCAGACGTCCAGCGCTAGTTCCGTAATCTTTGACAATAATCTCAGGTAGTGAGCTAACCTGGAGGTCACGTGCACGTTTGGCCACTAGAAGCGCAAAGCCAATTCCAAAGACATAATACGGCAAACCGAATATTACCCAGTTAGAAATGCCATAAGTGGTACTGAATTCACTCACCCCCAGAATCCCACCATACCAGGTTGAAACCAAAGTCATGACAAAAGCTGGGAGCGACAGTCTGCGCCCCATTAGCATGTAGTCTGAAACGTCACCAGAGTTGTTATTAATGATTCCGACCAGGAAGACGGTCAAAAGATAGAGAATTAGTATACCAATATCAAGGGGATGTAATGCCATAAGTGATTATCGTATCTTACTGATATACAGCGAGATATACACACCCCATAAAAAGGTTTATGTGAATTGTACTCTCTTGAGCCAGGTTACTTTGACTAAAAAATCCATTTTCTGAACATCCATTCTGAATTTCCCATAAGAGACCTGTCGAGGACAGCCCCTTGAACTGTGAAACCGACATAATGCTCATTGTTGACCCTTTATTGACCTGGTGGTCATTATCAGAAGATGGTGTAATTCTAATAATTGTTTCAGATGAATATTCTGGGGTTGTGAGCTTATTATTTTTGAGTGATATATTTACATCAGGATCAATTGATGCACATATTTGCAGATTATTTATGAAGTGATCAGAACGTCCACCGGTGGCCCCAAGTAGTACCAATTCTTCGGGATGATGCTTTTGGAGAACATAGGTCAACGTCTTTTGTAGGTCTGTGGTAGACTGTTCACTACGTCGGATTACTTGTGTCTGGTCGTTAAAGTTTCCTATCGCGGAATCGATGTCACCTATAAGTATATCCGGTGTGAGGTTGTTTTGGTGGAAGACATTCGCCCCTCCATCAACTGCGATGGTCAGGTTGGTTTTCGCAATCTCATTTGATAAGAGGTTGCCCTCGGGTGGATCACCGGCTAATACAAGTAAGATTCTCATGCCACACTAGTATGTAAAGTAACTCTTTCCAATGAACTCACGCAAAATTGAGGTGCCCGGTACATGTCGGTCCGGAATAGTATGGAACAATGAAAGCAGGGTTATCAATCGATCTCGAATCGTATTCTTTGTTGCTGCGCGAAGCAAGGGGAGGGCATAGCGTTTCAGAATCGAGAGTTCATAGATCAGGGCAGAGTTAAACATGGCATCTGCTTGTTCCTGAAATGGGAAAATATTCTGTAACTCCCCATATCTAACTGAATTCCAACGATTAATTGTTTGATCAGCACTATACCCACGATACCGGTTGTCCCTGACAATTCTCCGAATCAGTCGTCCATCAGAAGTTGAAACAGGATGAGTGTTATCAATGTTAAGCTGCGTTAATGCACTTATATAGACACGATAATAACTGGCATCAGGCATATCAGCATGAATTAAGGGATTCAGACCATGAATACCTTCAAAGATCAGGACTTCATCATCATTTAGCCACATGGTTTCCTTTAAGATCTCCTGCTTACCCTTTACGAAGTCATAGTGTCTCTTAAAAACCGGCTGACTATAGATCAACTGCTTGATATCCAGGGTTAGAGCCGCCATATCAAGGCATTCAACGTTTTCAAAATCCAAAGTGCCGTCAGCCTGGCGAGAAATCTTATCGCGGTCCAGAAAATAATCATCCATGGACAGGTAGCGCGATTGAATACCATTAACTGCCAGGTGAATTGCCAGGCGCTTTGTGAACGTGGTCTTTCCAGAGGATGATGGACCTGCAACAAAGATGACCCGTGTTTCTGGACGAGAACATATATCATCAGCCAAAGCAGCGATCCGTTTTTCCTGTAATCCTTCTGCAACCCAGATCAATTTCTTAAAACCCATTTTCATGATCTGTTCATTAAGATCGGGAATTGAGGATACCTTAAGAATGCGACCCCATTTCTCATGCTCCTTCATCATCTGGAATAATTTGGGAGAATCTACAAAAGGTGCTACTTCACTGCCATTTTCTCCGATTCGGATTAAAAATCCACGGTTGTAAGGAGTTAATTGATAGCTGGGTAAAGTAGATAGGTCAAGATTGGTAAATTCATATGAGGCAGAAAGGTGCTTATCCAACATGAGAACCGGTGGACGTGAAGATCGAATCCTCGGGGTGTGCAAATGCTTCCAGTCTTCTGCTTTGGTTGCCCGTATATTTATTTTGTGGTGATCGTGTTGAAGTTCCTGCATTCGCTGAGCAATAGTGTCCAACTCAGACTGAGAGATGCCCTTTTGTTCTTTCAGCACACAGTAATAACCATCGCCAAATGAATGATCGATCACCAGGGTTTTCTGTTTCCCGTGGATGCATTTGATGGCAGCTGACAGGAGAAATATTACCGCTCGAGTTTTGTGGCGATATGCTTCAAACTGGTTGCTCATCGCTCACCAGTTTTTTTAATAATATGATAGCCGAATTGGGTTGAGACCGGTTTTGAGGGTCGATTCCTGGGCATTTTACGAACCGCTTCTTCAAATTGTTTAACCATTTTTCCAGTTCCGAACCAACCCAAATCTCCGCCTTTAGATTTACTGGGGCAGGTCGAGAATTCTTTTGCCAATTGCTCAAATTTAGCACCCTTTTGAATACGTTTAAATATATCATCTGCTAAGCTTCTGTTTTTAACTAGTATATGACTGGCTCGCCACTCCATAATCGCT
>JAOZSM010000196.1 GCA_029939675.1 Fidelibacterota bacterium | reverse complement strand
GTATTAGTTGATCTTTCACAATAAATAATGACGTCAATCTATGTTTCGCTTGCTGGATTGCAACTGAAAAATACTTTCTCCAAAGGTTTGGTAAAAATACGCAAAATATATTTGAACAACACACAGATCCTTTGGCTTCTCCAAACTCTCATTTATCTTTATGCTTAAGAATAGTTACTGGCTGTAAGCACCCAAAATCATTGAGACCATCTATATGACCAAAGTCCTTTTTGTATCCGATCTACATGGCCGGATTCACTGGTATGAAAAACTATTTTCTGCCATCAAAACTGAAACTCCAGAGCTGGTTCTCTTCGGAGGAGATCTCTTTCCACATGCTTTTAAATCATCTGACCTGTACCCTGATTTTATTAAAGATTTTCTTCAGGTAAGCTTCCAAAAGCTAAAGGAATCACTAAAAGAAAAGTATCCCAAGGTGCTACTTATCATGGGTAATGATGATCCAAAAGTACTTGAGCCAGATTTGATTACGGCTGGGGAACATGGCCTCTGGGAGTACCTGCATAATAAGCGAATACACTTCGCAGAGCATATGATCACAGGCTATTCCTATGTTCCACCAACGCCCTTCCAACTGAAAGACTGGGAACGCTATGATGTATCCCGATTTGTGGATCCTGGTTGCATTTCACCTGAAAATGGACAGTTTACTATCCCGCTAGAGGCAAATGAACGACGCTACTCAACCATCAAGAAGGATCTGGATCAATTACTGGGCGATCTGGATATGGCCAACACGATCTGTCTTTTCCATTCTCCACCCTATAAAACAAATTTGGATCGGGCTGCCTTAGACGGTCAGATGGTTGACTATGCCCCGCTTGATGTCCACGTGGGAAGTATTGCAATTCAGCGCATGATTAAACAACTACAACCAAAAATTACGCTACATGGACATATCCATGAATCAGCTCGGATCACCGGTGAATGGCAGGAACAGATGGGTCGAACGCATGCGTTCAGCGCCGCTTATGAGGGGCCGGAGCTAGCAATTATTAAATTTGAGTTAGAACATCCTGATCAAGCAGAACGACTCCTGCTATAATACTAACTGTACTTCATATTGCGCGTTCTGCAGGATGTTCAAATAGCCATACCAATATCAGGTAGACGCGCACTCTGAACTGCAGTTGGTCAAAGAACTATTTTTCAGTTCCCACCAAATGTCCCATTTTAAGTGGTTGAGCAGCATCGGTCACCGCATCGATCTTAACAGCAAAGCTGGTACGTTTCTTAATGTCATCATCTGTCACCAGGTGAACATCCAGAAGAGCACTAGCCTCAATACCGGAACACAAGTAGTTCATTTCCACAATCCCTAAACTCCAGGCTTTTAGCCATAGGAGCAGATCCGCTTTCTGTTGTTCTGTGCCCTGCAAGTGAATCAAGATATCAATGTCACTATTGGAACCGGCTGTAGCGTTTTTCACGCTGCCAAAGACATAGCAAGCTTTGACTCCGAACCGCTCAGGATCCAGATAACCCGCAATTTTCTCAACCAGATCCATACGCCACCGCCAATGACTGAATGTGTCAACATGGGTATAGGCCGATTTCTTGCGTCGTAGAATGGTACCTTCACTTCTATCAGGTTCAGTAATGTGAGCTTCAGCTCTATTCAGAGCCGAGTTCATAAATACTGATAATTCCAAACCGTTGAATACCTTAGTCACATCGATAACTTTTATGGTATCCGCAAGTGCAGCATATTCGGGGAGTAGCTGTTTAAGAAAATTGGGTGATTCCAGGAAGATCTCTTCATTAAACAGATTGCCAAATTCATCGGGATATAACGGTAGATAGCGGATCGATGCTTCAACCAGATCCTGGAAAAAGTGAGTTCCAAACGAAAGATCGGGAACATACCCACCCTGTTTACGGGCTACTTCAATGAGCATGGCTGTATTGCTGATGTCTGAGTAGGTAACATTGACTCCCAGTTTTATATCTCCACGGCTACCCCAACGACCCGGCCCCATGAGGATGAAACACCGGCGGGGAAGCAACTGGTTCAGCTTACCAACAGCTCGTCCAACATTAAGTAATTCTTCCCTGGACCCCAACTTGGCATAACTGGCCGGATCTACATAGACAATATGAGTAATCCCTTTTACCAGACCATTTGAGACATAGCGATTGGCTGAAAATAGAATTTTTTCCTCTGGGACACCAAAGGGAATATCAACTGGCTCATGTTCTTCACCATAGCTTTGCGGTCGACATTGTAACAAGTACAGGTCATCCCCATCAGAGGCAAACTCAATATCAACCGGTACACCAAGCACCTCTTCCAAAACATTGAGAATGGCATGCATTTGTTCAATAAACTGGGTCTGCTTCTTTAAAACATCAAAAGTGACTACTAAATTCGATTTTTCAAGATCGTCAAAAAGGGGCATGATCTTGCGAAAACGATCATTATCCAAAATGGACATGACCTCGCTGATATTGGGAAAATCAGAACCAATTTGACGCATCAGTTTACGTAGTTCAATGGTCTCAAACGAATTTGTGGCCAGATTGATCACATCGATGGCTTTGGGAGAATAACGAACCTGTTCATCAATGGAAGCGTTCACTGATAGCTTGGGCTGTCCCGGTGCTATCAGAGCCGGATAATCATCCCCTACCCGATCAACCGCACTGGTCCCCAATCCGGGGACAAGACGAATCAAACCATCCTCAGGTTTGATTCTGGGTGACCAAAGAAAATCATTTTTACTTAAAGCAACCCCGGCATAGGCTGGGAAATAATATTCTCCAACCTTCTTGCCAACGACTTCCTGGATCATGATGCCCATCTCTTCATGGAAATCCAGCAAATTTCTCTCAGAGCGGTACTTGATGGGATCAGGACCAAACATGGAGGCATAAACTTCCGAAATAGCATCAATAAGAGCGACCAAACGCTCCTGTTTGCTGCCCTGATTTGCGATAAAGACACTCCGATATTTTCCGGCGAAGGCCGCTCCCAGTCCATCCTCTAATAGACTGGAACTCCTGACGATCAAGGGACTATCTCCAAAGTCATCTAAAGCCAGAGCCAGACCCTTGACTATCTCCGGAGGAAGGTGGGAGTTCTTAAAGACCTGGATCACGTGGGGATACTCAAACTGAACCTGAGTGATCTCCTTATATTTTTGATCAAACACTTCCTCAAGATTGTTATAAACCAGGAAACTACGACTACCATCAGAGGTGATGTACCAGGTTTTGGGGGTTTTAATGTTTTCCAGCAAGGCTTTATGCTTGTGACAGGCTTTTAATATTCTATCAGCCAGAGCAACACCAGCACTTTTGCCACCCAGCTTGCCGCTGCCCTTGGTCGGGGTAATTACTCGATTTAAGAGTTCATAGAAATCATTAACATTGAAATAGTTCTTGGCAACATTAATGAAATGAGTCTGATCTGACAACATCCGACGGACCAACGATACCCTGAACGCTTTTTGACGTGGAACGGACAGCTCGGTACCACTGGGATCTAAATGATGATAACGACCGATGGCATCTGAGATATCTGTTAAACTGCTTTTAGAATCTCCCAGGACATTTACCAGAAAAGACGACTTTTCTTCTCTGATCCATTTTTGAATGGCTTTCAGCGTATGATTTTTACCCAGAGTATCTACGGCAATCTGAAAAACGCGTTCACTAATGGGTAGTAGATCTTGTACTGGAATCCTTTTCCTGGGCTGATTTAAATTCTCTACCAGACCGGTATCATCTTCCTTGTAAGTGGGGCTAAAGTGTTCTAACAACTCCTTGGCTTCTGCGCTACCGCCCAAAAATAAGAAGTTAGTCATTTTCCGGGACAAACGGGCCAATAAAGGTGAGTCAGTATTTCTCAAAAGTTCAAGGATTGTAACCCATTCGTCCTCATGATTCTCAAAGCCTTTATTCCGATCAAATAAATCCTTTAGCTGACGGTGCTGAAGCGTACGATTGATGTTCTCAGCAACGGCTTTGATCAGATGTTGCTCTTCTTTTAAAAAAGGACCTTGATCTTCGTTGGGGCGTTCCTCAGAATAACGGACGGAAACTGAACCCACTTTTTCATCTTGAATGCTAATATCAGCCGTTAGAACCCAGGGAGACTCAACGCATTCTCTGCTGCAGTAATTCTTGCTTTCATAAGTGATCATAGCATGACAGATATCTGAATACTGCAAGCCCTTGGGAATGGCTTTCACTACCTGGGTTAATAAATCCTCAATCGATACTTTTTGTTGGTTTAGGATTTCATCAATTTCATAGATGCAGCGTAGCTCTTTTTCGCGCTCTCTCAATTCCTGGAGTAATAGTTGTGAACGGGTCTTTTTCTTTTTTGTCATTTGAAAATAACTCCTCGACCGCTGCGGCCATCCACCTTGATTGTTAAAGGTTTATCCAGCTTAACTAGTTTAACATATTCCGTCTCAGCTATACATTCCTGCTGATCCAGCCAGTCCCAGTCAAGACCATGATCATCAGAATGTCTGATAGAAAAATAACTTACCCCAAAGCTGGTAATATTATGGAAAAAGTGTGATCCCTGACTGAACTCTTTATCCATTGCAGGGAGGGTTGATTCAATGATAGTCTTAGCCTGGGAGATCTGCCCCCAGGTTACTGGTGTTCCTAACCAGGGATCGGAACTTCCCCAACGGCCAAAGCCAATCAGTAAATAGTGCTGCCCACTTTGAATAAACGGCAGATTAAGCGCTTCAATATCCCGGGCGATCCGGGGTGTATCTTTGGCATTAAAAGCTTGAGGCTTTACAAATATGACATGCTCGATTTCATCAACTATTCCGTTTCCCAGAACCCGATCTGATGCCAGCAAAACACCTTCAGTGGTGAAGTCCTCATCTGAAATGCTAACCTCATCCACTGAAGCCAGTAGGGGTCGGACCTGCAGTAGCCCAAAGCGGGTGGGATTAAGGGTTAGGGCAAATTCAATTTCCACTGGTGAATTCAAAGCAGCCTGGCATAGTTCCAGGATTTTCTTTACCAAATCATTGAGCGGAAATTGATTGTAAACCAGGATGGGTGCGAACGATACAATTCGGGGGCCGACTTCTCCTAACCCAACGTTAATGCGATCGTTACGCGGATCATAAGTTGAAGCCACGGATCTTAAAGTGTCGTCGTACTCTGCTTCTTTCAAACCACACTGGATCAAGTATTCCGATTCACTGATGGGATCATAAGCTGGTGGTGCGCCCAGATTAACTGCCCAAAATTTATTCTGAGTCTGTTTTAACCAGTCATTGACGTCTAGAAAGGGCGGGTTAGCCCGCGGTGATTTCGGAGTAAACCACCAGGTTGGCTCGCCATCCACGATAGTCTTACCCAGCCCCAGAGCCAAATTTACAATTCCATCTTCCGGTTTTGAATGGCTGGGCGGATAATAGTTGAAAGAGCGAGCTACCCCGGAGATATCCGGATAATATCGATCAAAATGCTTGTCCCCAACGACTTCCTGAATGATCACCGCCATCTTTTCATCCAGCAGGGCCTTGCCGATAGCCTTTCGGTAGTCTTTGGCTGCCTTAAAAAAGGTGGAGGCGTAAACAAATTTGATGGCTTCTGTGAGCTTGCGAAAGCGGATATCAGGATCACTTTCATTATTGGGAATCATTTTGGTGGCATAAATCCCGGCGAAAGGAGACTCAAGAGCATCTTCCAGAATGCTGGAGGACC
>JAOZSM010000195.1 GCA_029939675.1 Fidelibacterota bacterium | reverse complement strand
AATATGAGGAGACATAAACTCCATATAAATTATTATCATGAATGTAGTTATTTACTTCATTGTTACCCTGGTCTCGATGTGTTGTTAAATCGGGACCGCTATAGTTATAACAGCGGATTCCTTTATAGCAGTTCGAGATATCATTGCGATCTAAAGAGGGATTGGAATGGGATAAATAGATTCCACATCGACTAGTTGAAGTTCCAGTAGCATCGTGTATCTCATTCTCATCAGCATCAAAATCTGAATAGTATCCATAGATACCATACATGTTACTATCCAAATCATTGTTATAGATATCACAATCTGAATAGTATAGCCTGATTCCAACAGTATTGTTTTTAAATGTACAATCCCGTATGTCAATAGCGTCATTATTTCTCACATAATAGCCATATAAGCTACTTGTAAAATCGCAATATCTGATATCGGCATCGCTGGATGCATCATTAATGTAAACTCCATATTTTGCATTGTTGAATTCTACATAACGTGCAGTCACCTCTCCACCATTTGTAACATAAATACGGTACCAACGATTGCTACTGCCAGGCGTGATAGAGGTAAATGTTATGGGATCTGAAGCAGTACCAATTGCTACAAGATTACCTTTTACCTCTATCTTCTTATTGTATGGCATTGAAATAGTTGCACCAGAAAGTACTGTAACAGTTACGCCTGCAGGAATGTAGACATTATCACTAAATGATACTGTATCGTAAAGTGTGGTATTTATTAGAAACGTATCTATCGCTGATAAATCACCTGTCCGGCCATTTGTGTATATATCTAGTGTAACACTTGAATCAGCAGCATTCCAATGGATATTTCTGAAAATGACTCGGCTGTTTAAATTATCCCCATGGGTGGTTAGATGTCCGGTGTTGTTATCAATAGATTGATCCTGGTATAGTGGGAAAGGAATCTGGGTATAGGCTCTTATGCGATCCGGCACCCAAGAACCCCATTCATCATTATTACCAGGAAGTGTATTGTAGGTTCCGGAAGCATCTAATAGTCTAACTCGCGTAAAATAAGGCTGTACCTGCCATATCAATAGTCCCCCTTTATTACCGGTTACATCATCTTCGTCAACATAATAATCTGCGGCTGAAATACTTGGGATGGGTGTGTGTTCATCAAAGCCATCATGCTGTCTGTTCTCAAGCAAATAATAGTATGAATAGAAATATGAGCTGCCACCATTTTGAAATGGAATTTTATAAAAACGTGGATTATCATAATCATAAATAACGTTCAATCCAATTGTATCCTGAGTAATTATAGTTTCAAAATCATACCAGCCCTCATTGATTCGATGATATGGATCAATACTAGCAGGACAGGTACCGGATTTTCTGTAACCTCCAACCAACACTTCACTATTTGTATTACCGGCAACCATTAGCGAATAGTAAAAAGGAGTGTGACTAAGATGATCGCGACCCATTAGATGACCAAATTCATGGCAATGAACACCTATGGAATAGATATCATCAAAACGGCCACTTTTTTCACCTGATGTATAGATTGGGTCTGGGAATCCTACTGCTTCAGGATTTATCTCTGATCCCATCAAGTGGTGGCTACTGTAAACAATTACTATTGCATCATAGTCGCCAAATAGAGTGTCTGCCCCAGAATCAGCAATAAGCCCTTCAATACCTGACCCGCCATTCCAACCTGTCGAATCATGATTCCCAGAATAATGTGCAATACTGTCTGGCATCATATACCAATCAGGTAAACTATCATTGATAGTAGGGTTTACAACATTGCCATAAATTTTCACCTCACCATTGGTTTGCTCCAGGTAATAATCCCGCATGCTTCCGAATACTTCATGCCTTCCAATTGAACTATCACTATATCCATGATTGTGTGTAAAAAGTGGTTTTTCAAAATCCTCAACTGTAAAACCATTAGGCCTCGAGAAGTCAGGATCATTATTATTATATGGCTCAGCATCTGGGAATGTTACTAAAACAATTCCAAGACGAATCGAGTCGAGATCCTGCCACCAATCATCCCTGGTCGCGAGTGAGTCATAAAATGCAGCTATTGAATCCTCAAGAGCGGCAATTCTTTCCGCAGAACGTTCAAGTTTGTAGGATATGGCTGGTGGAGTATCAATCCCCACTTTATAAGGAGTCATTTTGTAGTCACCCCGAGTATCTAATGACACATAATGATACCATCCATCGGTCCGTAACATAAACCGGTATCCCGCCGTGGTTTCATGATACCAGAGATACGAATCCCCCCATGAATATCCTTCAAAGCTGGTTTTCTTCTTGTCAGGTTGATAGTAGGCAAGGGGAAGTTCTACCCCGGATAAAAATGTGAAAACTACAACCGTAATTACAAGAGTCTGCATACAAAAGCGCAATAAAGTATTCATTATTAACTCCTTTAGTTTTTATTTGATCAAGGTGAATCTCGCATGAGTCACTTGGCTTTCACTGTCACTAATTCTGGCGATATATGTACCTGAGGTGAAGCGCGTATCACTTAGAGTGATATTTGCGGTTTCCCCATTATTAACTATCATCTGCTCCATAACCAACTGCCCTCTCAGGTTATAAATGCTCAAGGTCAGGGCACCCACCGGAGCGGTCTCTAATTTGAATATCACCTGATTATTAGTAGGATTGGGATAAACCGTACAGTTGATTGATTCAGGGATGAAGGGCTTTTTCCAAGGCAGAACTGGAAGCGTGATATCACCGATCACACCATCACGACTCACCTGTTTTGCTTTAAGAAAAGCATATTGGAAGAAGATAATCTCACCTCCGTTGCCGTCACTGATATTATCAGGTCCTAAGGCATAATCAGATTGATTTGGCTGGACGTGAACAACAGTGGAATTGGGCCACTCCCACACTCCGGTATTACTGATGCGCTGGGAATATACCCGCATGGTATTCCCGTTGACAATGTTCTGGATAAACATTACATGATTAGAATCCGTCTGTACAAAGCGGGATCTTCGCCCATTTGTGGAAACTTGTTGTTCAGTATCAAAATAGGGGGTTCCGTAAGGGCCTATCCACTGAAAGTATGTTCCGTTATTATGCGCCCATGAAAAAAAGAATCCGCCCGAGTCATCAATAAACTTACTCATTCCAATACCCCTAAGAGAGGCTCTTACTAACAAGACACCATTTTCACCCCATAAAGCATTACCATCGACACTTTCCTTATATACTCTGACATCGTTACTGCTGTAACCGTCCCAAAAATATATATTTTGTTCATCATCTATACCTAGAATGTATCCAGTATGATTTGGTAAATTTCCAATACGAAAAAGTGTATCCCCTAAGGCATTTACCATGAAATAATAATATTCATCCCTGGCATTAAACCAACCACCTGTAACAAATTGAGTATCTGGAGTGGCAAATATATAGACATATTCTTCATCGATATAATCCAGAATACACTTGCCCCCAGCTTGCCAGTCGACCATACCATCACTCCATACATGTTGGCTGAAAATAGCGGGAAAAATAGCATTCCATCGATAGTCCAACCAGGAGACATAGACACCTCCTTGTTGATCAGTGCAAAGTTCCGGGATGGCATTAATTAATCCAAAAGCGATGGAGCTCTGCTCAGTACTAACCAGAATTCCCCCCTCCGGCCATAGCTTGTTACATTCCAGATCAATTTTTTGAAGATATGCATAACCCTTAAGATTTACCTGGCCCTCAATATAATCGTATTGGCAATAGGCTAGAATGAGACAGGAATCTTCACTCATAAACATCCCGGATGAGAATTGACCATCATGGAGTCCTCCAATAATGATCCAGTCTGTACCAGTGAGCAGGTCACCTTCATGGGTTATTCTGGTTACAAAGAGATTACCAAACCAGTCTTCACCAGCGACCCAGGCTCCACCCCGTCCATCGGCTAAAAACCGACCATAATGCATTCCAGGAAAATCTACTGAGGATTCAAGATCAGTCGGCCATTCACCCAACGCAGGGACCGAAAGTATTAAAAGAAGGGTAATCGTAATTAGAGTAAACAGTCTCATACAAAACACCTTCCAGATAAGATTGGTTTTATTTGGGATAAACGATTCATCTAATTATTAAATTGACACCCTTCGTTCACTACAAATGATAATTTATGACAGATATAGTAACTACCTAGGCTCCTCCAAAACAAGGAAGAACAATCATTAAGATAAAGACACATATTCTTTTCATGATTTCTCCTTCAGTTCAATATTTTATCCCCGTTACAATAATACCACGTAAACCGATCTGAGTTTCTCCAACTATACAGATAATACCGTTTTGGTATCTCATTCCATAAGGCTTGAACCGACCGGATCCAGAGCTGAAAGCCTCATTAAGGATATTGTTGGTGTGGTAGGATATACCGTTGTAGTGGATCAACTCTTTCTCTATGGAAAGAAAGAACAGGTCGTTGGGGGCGGTTCCCTTTAGATATTTATCTGATCTGCCAAAGATGGGCGACCGGTATTTTAACATCACCTGTAGTTCTTCGGTTTTTAGATTATACTTAAGTAGGTCTGTTGCGCTGGTTGCAAAATAGGCAGTGTCTCCAATGACATCCATTGAAGCGAAACGCCCATAGTCACCTTCTTGAATATTCCCGGAATAATCATCAGATTGAAACAGAGTATTCCATTGACCGTCCTCAAGCTTAAGCACTATGCTCTGACCGGATAATTCTCCAACATAATCATACCCCGTGACGATAACATGCTCACCATCATCAGTACCATCAATCTCTAACAATGTTATCTGGGTGCCCGTTTCCATCTTCTCGAATGACGAACCATTGTAGTGGACGATAGTGCCTTTGCTGCCTACGAAATACATGTTGGATGAGGATGTACCCCAACAATATTTCACATCACCATCATCTAAATCTAAAACCCCTAAATCCCAAAGGTGATATAGTTGCCAATCCAACCCGTTCCAATGTGTTGGAGTTCCCGCAGATACCCATATATCATTCTCTGAAATAAAGGAAATGCTATGTAGCATTGCTGAAGTAAAGGTTCGTTCCAGCACCCACTTAAATCCATCCCAATGTGCATTATTATACCTTCCACTATCAGTTTCAATCTCCCCAACCGCCCAAATATTATTTTTATTGATGATAGCTACATCAAGAAGAGCAGATATGTTGTTATCCCCCAAAGTATCAATGCTCCAAACAAAATTATGATCAGTGGTATCCATGGTGGTCAGGTTGAGTGCCAGCGAAGAATCACGTATCACTCCATTCTCAGAAAAATACACACGGTAGCTGTATTCCCGGTTTGGTTCCAAGTCCCCATCAATAATCGTTGTATCTTTTCCAAGAACGTTAGACTCGTAAACAATCAAGCCATCTCTGTTCAGTGTAAACCCCCAACTGCTGGTTGTGTCTTCAACGCTAACCCTCAGAGTAGTTGAAGTGGTCCAGGTGTCAATCAACTCAAGATAGATACGTGTATCGCGCTCAGGTTCTGGATCTGGTGGGTTTGGGCAGCCGATGAAGCAGATTGTGAGGACAAGTGAGAAGGCAAAATATCTCATACAAAACACCTTTCAATAGAATTGGATTTCGTTTTGTATAAGATACAATTCATTGCCATTCAATGCGAATTGGTTCTGAAAATCTTCACATCCTGTTCCAAGGTTCCGTTAGCTAAGTACGTGTCGATATATGAACTTGATGACACAAGATTATCACGGCTTAAAAACATCTAAATCATCCCCGCAAAACCCATAAA
>JAOZSM010000194.1 GCA_029939675.1 Fidelibacterota bacterium | reverse complement strand
CGTTTGCTGAAATGAGGCCAGGTATAGGCTTCTTAGATTTCGGGATGGGCGTAAAAAAAGCCCGGACGAATCCAGGCTTTGTTGCCAGTACTGCGTTAAATCTACTTCCAGACCTTATTCAACTTACTTGCTGCTCGATGTAGCTTTTTGTTATTTACGTGAATATAATGCCGAATAGTAATCTGAATATCTTGATGTCCCATCATCTTTGATACAGTGTATGCAGACCCGTTGCTTTAACCTTCGCAGCTTTCAGATATTGCAAATACTTTTTGTATAGAAAGTGATAGTTGAACTTGAATGGGACCTCCCTGTGTTCTTCGAACTTTCGACGATGTAAAATCTTAAATGCTACACCATCGAGCGGAACAAGCCTTGGCACCCTCTTCTTCCCTATCAGTGTGATCTCTCTGCGTTTAAAATCTACATTGTCCCAGGTAAATGGTCGCTCAGGCAATATCTCTCCACGACGTGCTCCAGTATGTAGATACACCAAGAAGAGATCCTTGTAATCAGGTGAGTCAATTTTCTTAAGAAATTTCTTAACCTGCTTATCTGTCAAGATTATGATTTCCTTAGGAGGATTCCCTGGAGCAGTAACAGCCAAAATGGGATTCTCTTGCAGATAATTATATCGGATCAACGTATTAAAGAATGCCTTAAGTGTCATTTTACTGACTTCTTTGTCGGAGGCAAACAGCATCGTTGCCAATTGGGTTTTATCGCCTAATTCAGCCAAAAACACTGCAGCGAAAATTGTGGAAAACACTTTATAGTCCATTGGTAAGCCCTGTTGTTCGGTTTTATGTTTAGCATAATTGGACCTTATGTCAAATCAGCTAACAACTTATACACGTCTCAATAATTATGCGGTTTCAATTTTAATCTCTTCCCGTTTCCGCTATATTAATTACGCTCGCATTAATATTTTACTCAATGGCCACCTGGATGGAAAGGTACGCTGGACAACTGAGAATGGATCACCTAATTCTCTTCTGGACCGGCCTTGCCTTTGACTCGGTAGGGACTGGGTTGATGATTCATAATTCTACGATTCAAGCCTTTAATTTACATTCTCTAACGGGTTACATCGGTATTGGATTAATGCTGATTCACACTGTCTGGGCATCCGCTGTCATCACCGGTCAAAACACAAGTGCAAAAGAAAATTTTCACAAGTTCAGCCTCATTGTTTGGAGTGTCTGGATGTTTTCATATCTAAATGGAGTTTGGTTAGGAATTAAACATTAATTCACCTGTGCAAACCCACCTCTTTAATTCAGTGGCCATCAGGATTTGCTGAATTTTTGATTGGCAACAGGTTATGGACAATTACGAATATCATCATATAGAAGGATAGATATAGTGTGGAAGAACTCAGGAACATTAACCATACAAAACCATCATGGATATAACGGATTCCCCACATGGATCCAAAAGTGACCACAATTGATATAAATGGTTCTATGCTTAGAAATTTGATCCAATTGTCTGCTAAACTGCTGCTAAACTGAATCAATATTCCCAGCACTCCAAAAATCATAGAGAAACTCAGAATATGATTGTGGGTTGTGATCAGCAATTCTTTGATAGGCATGGGATATTTTTCAGGAATAAATTCAACTTTTGCTGGATCATCACCACGATAATGGCTAACTACGCCTTCAGTTGTGGCTGATGTGGACATCCAGACCATTCCTAAACCGAGAGTTACTCCAATAGTGAGGGTTATAAGAAAAGCAAATAATACGTGTTTAAAGCCCCTCGGTAAATCTACCAGACTTGGATCATTTTTCCTCATAAAATTCTAATTCTTCCTTGATTAGTGAAAGGTAGACGCTCATCCTTTTAAGTCCTGAGATGAGGGCATCCACTGAAATGGTCGCACCAGTAATCCCATCAACATCCTTGCCTCGTTCAAAGCTTGACTCCGGGCTCGTTCCCCTGAATTGCTTTAGCCACTGCTGATTTTGCACTGCTCCACCAATCTGTTCACGGTAACGCAGGACCTGCACGTGTCTGATATCTAAATCATTAGTATAAACCACCAAATAGGTAATTGGTTGAACCTTGCCCACCACATTATCCATAAGCGCATAGGCAATGGTCTCATTATTTTGCCTGACCTGCCATATAAACAGTTTATCGAGGCTAAACCTCTGCTTCGCTGCTTGTTCTGCTTTGGTCTTGGCAGTCTGCTGCAAGGGCTGTGACTCAAAATGCAAGGATGCATTAGGGAAGATGTCTGTAATTGCTTTTTCTGCATCCTCACCCAGATTTGCCCCTGATACTGGTATCACCAGCATCAGAGGCATGAGACACAAGAGGAATCGATGTGTTATGTTTATCAAAACATGTATCCAACACCCATATTGAAAGATGTTGTCACTGATCCATTTTCAGGTCTGGTCTTACCGTAATCTAATTTGAAGACGATCTCTGAAATTGGTTTAATTTGCAGTCCTACTAACCATTCTGTCATATGATGGTCACTTATAATGTTTTCATCACTTCCATTGGTACTGGCGGCAGTATTGACATCACTGTATCGAAACCAGGGTATCCATTGTCCCCCAATTGGAAATATGTTTCCCAGATCATAGCCTAGATCAACATAGTAACCTCTGGCGGAGGATACTGTATTTACGGCAGCAGGTTCGCCATAGCTTATTTGTCCAAACTCTGTGGTTAGATAAATGCCCGCAGATGAGAATTGTGCGTGGAGCTCCGCCAAGCTGGTCGGATTTGTTATGCTTATTCCGTTTAAAGTATCAGGAGCCTGCATGGTGGAAAAAGAACCGCCAACAACCAGACCGTTTATTTGTCTAGTATCCAGACGCAGATTGACTAATGGATGTGTCGCATCGGATTTATAACCTTTCTGACGACCACTTCTAATCCCACTGGATGGGGAGAACTTTGTACCGTCAAGACCTTCCATCACGACTACGCGATAATCAAATCCTTTCAGGGATCCGTAAATTGAAGCACCATTGCCGAACCAGGTTGTGGGAATGATGTATTTTGAATAGGTCGGTCGCTCAACACCAAAAAAGAGTGGGGGCTCATGATACTCGTTTATAAGACCAACGCTTGGAAGTAAAACTCCCGCTTGAAAACCAAAACCAGCTGAATGGTGGTAATCTACGAATGCTTGCTCTAGTTCTAGCTCTCCTTGCCCATTCCTAACAAAGTTATGTTCTAGTTCGATTTCGGATTTAAACGACCATTTCTCTGACCAGGCATGACTGTAAAAAAGGACGAAGCGGTGAAAGTCTAAATTAGCAGAGCTGTTCCCATTCTCATCAATTGATTGGTTATAATGCATTTCTCCGTATCCACCAATTTGGCTTGATGGCTGGAAAAAGCTTGATTCGATGGCTGAGAAATCCTCGGCTATTGTTAGGCCAGTTAACAGTATTATCAGAGTGAGTACCTTAAGTACCATAAGTTGTAACGATTTCAATTATTGTTGCTCCCTTCTGAGCGCTCCCCTAATCTGTTTCATACACAAACACTTTGTTGCGAATGCGTCTCAATTTTAATTAAGTTATTGCTATTATCAAGCATTTTCTACTGAAATTATTACATGGAATTAAATAAATGGCCATCCTACTCTATCAGTTTGGGTGATCATGGTCGGGTGTATTTCGGAGATCACTTTCCATAGGTTGTGTTTGTTTCCTCAACTGAGAGAGCATGAAATGTGATATTTCTACCTATCATTGAAAAACATCTAATTCGAGAGTCCCTTTATTTGAATTTGTGTAATCTTAAATGAGTTTTTTATCTACCTGCCCTTCTCTATCGCTATTGCTCACGAGCAATTTTTTAGCAGCCAAAACCCGCTAGCCTGTACTGTATAAGGGTCTGCATACTACTGAAAATCCCCGTGTCGGCGGTTCAATTCCGTCCCTGGCCACCATTGAAAGCCTCCAAGTGGAAGCTTATTATTTGCATTCTCCCCCTCTTAATAAGAACTGATATCAGGTAGTTTATGATTCTGCCCATTCCCCATCGGTTTCAACCTTGCTCCGTGGGTTGTGTGATAATCAATTCAATCCCAAATACTGGACAGTCTATTGGGCTATCTATAGTATATCTGGTTGTGAGATCACAAATATTGTTAGCGGGAATCAACTGGCCGGTGTTTATAACGTCCAGTGGAATGGAACGAACCATTCAGGAAACAAGGTCGGTACGGGTGTGTATTTTGCTCGTCTTCAAGCAGGCTCTGTTAGCAAAACGATCAAAATGATTTATCTCAAATAATGAAGTACTTCCTGACTAGAAAATCTTTTTCGCTAACTTGAGTAAATGAGCCTCTGTCATTTCGATAGAGGCTCTTTCATTAACACAAGTTTCCCTTCCAACTCCCATAACAGGCAAAATACGCAGTTCAACGAACGACCAGTATGTTGCAGTTTTTGGCTGCTTTTCATCTGAAATAGCACCTGCATTCCAATTATCTAAACCTACGCTTAAACATTATACCGAGTTGTTGAATCGGATATTTATGGTTGAGTATCTGCAACCGTTTTTCAGGAACAGAATAAAACGGCTAGTGAAAACCCCGAAAGTTCACATGACAGATACAGGACTTGCCTGCTCCATCATGAATATTTCAGTTGAGCACTAGATGTAAATCTGGCTGAGAAGGATGGCAAAGAATTCCTGGAGATTGCTGTTGGATCATATTCTTACCCTGTGAGTTACAAAGGACAATACCACTACCGTAGCGGTGCTACAAAACAGGAACTCAAAGGGGCTGCACTTGATCAGTTCTTGCTCCGGAAGCGCGGTTTACACTGGGATTGAGTACCATTACCCCAGATAAAGTTCTCAGATCTTGATATGACTGTGTTAAATGAGTTCCGTCGTGATGCGACTAAAACTCGACGTTTGTCCAGTAAAATCCTGGAAGAAAGTGATGCTGGTCTAATCGAGAAGTTACACCTGACAGCAGGAGCATATCTAAAAAGGGCAGCGGCTTTATTATTTCATAGTGATCCGGAACGATATGTAACCGGTGCCTTCGTAAAGGTTGGCTACTTTGAAAGTGGTGTAGATCTTCGCTACCATGATGAGATACACGGATCTCTATTGAACCATGCGGATGCCACCGTTGAAATACTAAAGGCCAAATATCTCAAAGCACTCATATCTTATGAAGGTCTACAACGAATTGAGTCTTATCCCATGCCAGAAGAAGCATTGCGTGAGGCCATCCTAAATGCTGTAGCCCACAGAGATTATAGCACAGGAACTCCGATTCAGATTAGGGTATATCCTGATAAACTGATGATCTGGAACTCAGGGCAGTTACCGGATGGTTGGACTATCGATAAATTACTGGAAGCTCATTCATCCAAACCTTTCAATCCTGATATTGCCAATGCTTTCTTTCGTGCAGGCAAGATCGAGGCCTGGGGTCGTGGTATTGAGCAAATCATGGATGTTTGTAAAGCAGCTAATGTTCCTAAACCAGAGTTCGAGTTTGAACCGCCGTAATTTATCCCGCCGTAGGAAACACGCAGTGTCGGGACGGGGATTTTAGTCACCTTATTGGGTTCTGTAAGTAGCAGTGTATCAGCGTGTTACAAAGACAGATGATTTAGCGTGTGCAGAATATGAGCACGACGTATCAAGAATTCACATCACGGTAGGGGCGATAGGAACAGAGCTGTTGCCAAAAAGGCAGTCTGACTTCACTTTATGGGGAATTGTGGGCCTTCTGGATGTTAGAAGAGGTTACGCTGACATTAATAAA
>JAOZSM010000193.1 GCA_029939675.1 Fidelibacterota bacterium | reverse complement strand
TCCTGATCACCATCATAGGTGTCATGTTTATTTCCCTGGGCAACCTACAGAGGATGACTGTTGTATATGAGGGCAACACGACCAGACAGCCGATTGAGCTAACCCTGGGTCAATTTCAGGATAGTGAATGCGGGATGGTCATTGATGATCTGGGCTTTGCTTCTCAAGTCATTGCGCCAGACGGGAGAACCTGGTTCTTCCATGATCACGGAGGGATGGCAGCCTGGCTTAAAACCCGACCGTTTCAAGAAGAGGCTGTGATCTGGGTCCATGATCTGGAAAGTGGTCACTGGATAGACGGTCGCACAGCCTGGTATAGCCGGACTGATGAAACACCCATGTTATATGGATTTGGAGCCTACCATACCAGACGGGCTGGCTTGATTGATTTTGACACAATGCAGCGCTATATGCTCCGGGGTGAGACGATTGCCAACCCGGCTATTCGCAAACAACTCATGGAAAAATAATGGAAACTGTAGATATTTTATCCGTCATTAGTATTGCCTTTCTGGGTTCATTCGGACATTGTATTGGAATGTGCGGAGGAATCGTGATTGCCTATTCTACAGCAGCGCTAGAGAAAGAACGGGGCAAGAGTGCTCAGGTCATGGCGCATCTTCTGTATTCTTTTGGTAGAGTAACAACCTATAGTGTGTTAGGGGCAATCTTTGGTCTGCTGGGTGGTGTGGTTGTCTTTAACAATACCACCAATGGCGCGCTCTGGATCATTGCCGGGATTGCAATGATCCTGGCTGGTTTATCACTTATGGGCAAGATTCATTTTCTGACCATGTTGGAGACCTCCTTTTCAAGATCCAAATGGTATCAGCAACAATTCAGAACTTTATTGAGGAGTGATTCCTTATTCGGGTTTTATCTCCTGGGTATGCTGAATGGCCTGCTGCCCTGTGGTTTTGTTTATTTCTTCGCCATAACAGCAGCCAGCACGGCCAGTCCCGGGTATGGGGCCCTAGTAATGTTCATCTTCGGACTCAGTACCATTCCAGCTTTATTTAGCCTGGGATTTTTTGTGGGGCTTTTTAAGCAATTGAAATTCAGACACATCATGACCCAGGTTGCTTCGTTTTCTGTGATCGCCTACGGATTGTTTACCTTATATAATGGTTATCTATATCTGATTGAGCCAACGCGGACTATTTTGGAGTGTCATTAGAAGCGGGAACCGCGAATTGCGCTAATTACGCGAATGCTAAAAGCTTGGTTCAATACGAAAACAAAAAATCCGCTGACGCGGATTTTGTAATATGTAGGTATGTCTAAATTATTTTATTTAAACAGAGCTTTGAGGGAGCCCCAGGTGTGATTAACCACGGCCAGTTGGGATTGAATGGTGATGACCTCGCTTAGTTGAGAGTCACCACTAATCTCACGAATCTTCAGGCGATAGGAATAGTTCCGGCCAGAGACCTTGGCAATGATGGAATCATCAATAAAGGTATAGCCACTACCTTGGCCCTGAGCATTCAAGAAACCAATCTCTAAATAATTGTGACCATCGGTACTGCGCTGTATTTCAAATCCAGCCACATCATCTTCAAAAGTAGTGTTCCATTGGATAATGATTCGGGCATCATCAGCATAACCGGCAAAACCCGTCAGCGTTGCTCCGGCAAAGACGCTGGAGATAAGCACTCCAGCAACAAGTATGACCTTGAATAATTTCACGAGCCGAAAATAGTCAAGAGGCAAGACCAAACCAACCAATATTTGCTAATTATATGTGCCTATTTGATTTGGATCAATCTAATAAAAAGAGGCTGTCCATTGCTGAACAGCCTCTTTGATCATTCTATGTAGAACGGTTTACTTCAGGAACATGAGTTTCTTCACGTCGGTGAAGTTAGCCGATTCGATACGATAGAGATAAACACCAGATGAGACAGGTGAACCAGCGTGGTTCAGACCTGACCAGATGACGTTATGGTATCCAGCGTTCATGCTCTGATCAACCAGTGTTGCCACTTTCTGACCAAGAACATTGTAGATTACGATCTTAACATCAGTTACTTCAGGTAACTCATAGTTAATGGTCGTAGTCGGGTTGAATGGATTTGGATAGTTCTGGTGCAGTGCATAGCTAGCAGGCAATGCAGCAGCATCAGCATCAACGACATAAATCCAGACAGTATCTGTGGTTGCTGATTCAGCAATATCATACATAGCGCTTACTGTGTATTCAACAGATTGATCTGTAAATGAAGTTAAATCGATGTATCCCAGAGAATCAGAGGTACCGATCACACTCCAGGCTCCTCCATCCACACTACTGTAGATGTTGAAGTTCTGGAATTCTGAACGAAGACCGAGATCTTCTACAGGTAGACCAATACCGGTCCAACCAGAGATATTACCCTTGACGTCCATTTCAAACAGACTGGATGTGCTCTCGCGAACACTGTTTTCATCACCAATGCCAGGAGCCTGGACCAGTGTACCATTCTCAGCCATAATCCACAGGTTGACCATAAAATCACCAATGGCGGGACTTTCGACAGAGACATCATAGCTGGCGTCAATTGCAGCCAGATCAACGATGAAACTACTGTTGGCTACTGCCGGATAAGAAGCATCTGTTGAGATATCTGGATAGGCATCAGCTTCAGCACCACTAAGCGGCTCGATAAAAATACCAACCTGGGTGTAACCGGCAAGACCACCAAGATCAATTCCAAACTCCAGAACAGGAGCTGCAGAAGCATCCATGGTGGTTGTCAAGCCAGTGATCACACTGATGGTTGAGAAATCAGTCCAATCAATGATATGCAGGTTATAATCAAATAATGCAGAGGCTCCCCATCCATAATGGACGAAGTCGGCATATTCGATGGTTGCATCGGCATAGGCACTGATATCAAAAACAACGCCATAGCCCTTACCCATATCTTGATAGAAACCACTTGTGGGAATACCATCATGATAGAAGATAACCTGTTCTGAAACAGGCATATCCCAGGTCAGATAGACACCGCTTTCTTCCTCAGTAGCAGCCAAGTCAACAGGTGCCATAACATTGGCCTCCAGAGCTGCGTCAAAGGTTGTGGTTAGATCCATTGCGATATCCAGGTTCTCGGTCACTGGGAAATAATCCGGATGACCAGCACCAACTTCGTAGTTTCCTACTGGAAGATCGATGAGATAGCTACCATCAGCTGCTGTTTCGGTATAGTACTCATCCAGTGTAATTGGATTAACTGCAGCTACATAAGCACCTTCAATAGCGCTATCATCGTAACTGGAAGTTATGGTACCAGCCAAAACACCCATGGGTGGAGCCAATTTAATGTTAAATGGAATTATGATCTCTTCAGGTGCATTCACAGCATTATTGAAGATACTGATAGTTCCAGGGTAGAAACCAGGCTGATAGTCAACGATATCAACATCAATCAGGATATTGTCGATACTATCAGGTGCCAACTCATTCATATCAGGTGTAAAACCAACGATAAAAGTAGGATCTACAAAGACAAATGAACCAGTGACTTGATGAGGATCAGCACCAAAAATGTCACCAATAATGAAGTAATCAAAGTAGATGTCACCAGTATAGGTTGCATCAACCGTGATATTCATAGTCGCCATGGCTGTTTCAGTACTGTAGATATTGCCATAACCACCATCATGATTATTCCATTCCACTGTGGCACCATCGCCGACAGCATTGTTGGTTTCCAGGTAGCGTGTACCTGCCACAACAACGAAATCACTGCTAGTGTTCACAGTAATACCGGTAGGCCAGGTTACCGAGATACTATCAAGCCACTCTGCATCCTGACTATCATTCTGAACCAGGATATCTAGATCAACCGTGGTTCCAGGAAGCGGTGGATAATCCATGCTGTACATGGTGGCGCCATCGATCTCACGTGAGACGATGCGACCCATTGGGGCATGATATTCAATTTCATAGTCCAGTGTATCCAGACCAATACTCAGGATATCAAACCCGGAGCTGGCATAGGTATCACCAAAATTGAAATCAATTTCCATATCTTCCGGGTCAATAACAAGGTCGATCCAGGCCAGAGCTTCTGGTATGTAAGAGACCTCGTTTGACAAGGGTGAGTCACCTTCATCATAATTTGCAGAAACTGCATAGAAGTAAGGTGTATCACCTAACTCAGGTGCATCCATGAAGGTGGTTGCATTCAGATCAGCAACCATGAGTGAATCATAGACACCGGTTTCTGTTCCACGGAAAACCTTAAAGGTACCGAGAAATGCCCGATCCGTAGGAATCAAGCCAAGCACAGGAGCTTCAATAGTTGTGTTTACCAAAGCTGGCACAGCAACTGTTGAGATGTTTCTGATGACTGGCTCACTGGGACCGACAGCAACAACATCGCCGCCAATTTCCAGGAAGGCATGAATCATGAACGTGGAACTCCAGGCATTCCAGCTGGTACCGCCATCACCGGAGTAAAAGGACCTATCACTGGGAGTGTCAGTATCCGTACCAATGAAGGGACCAACTGTTGAACCATCTGTCCACTGAGCAACCACAAAGAACTCTGAGTTCGTTGCAGCTACACCAGCAGGAACGATAGCCCACTCAGCACCAGTATCCCAGGTACCATTCATGGCAACTGCAGGAGCGGTGAAGAGGACATTACTCATGTCAGGAACACCAGCATCACCACCAACAATATAGAGGTTTTCGAAGACACTAGGTTCATCACCCAGACCAAAGACAGCGATGTTGGAGATGTTAAATTCACCAACGGGTGCATTAAAACGCACGGCCATCATATGATCAGTTGAAGAAGGACTTGAGTACCACATCCAGCTTTCAGCTGAACCATCATCATAGCCAAGCTCGCCTGAAGGCATGGGTGCCATCCAGTTAAGTTCAGCAGATGCATCCGGGTTTACCCGTAAGGTCAGGGCAACTGGAGGATTAGGTGTAATGCTTGCACAGGCTTCGTTTGAGGCACCTGATTCAGTCAAGTCGGGCATAATCTGAGTTACTGTATAACAGTAATCACCAGGAACAAGACCCCAATCCATGTAACCACCATGGAAAGCAAAATCAATTGGGGGAACTGCTGCGCCAACTATAACAGCATCACGATACACATTAAAGGTTGGAACGTAGGTTGGTTCTTCGATGGTTATCGTCAATGAATCAACATTGTTGTCCTCATTAGGTTCAACAACATCATTCCAATAATCAGCAACCATGGTTACCTGAAAGTCACCAGGACCTATATTCGAATAGCTAAAACCTGCGATAGCAAGCGTATCATATTCACCAACAGCAAGAGGATAATCGAGATACTCGTATCCGATATAGACACCGTCAACATACCAGCGACAGCTTACGTATGAAGTTGCAAACTCCAAGACGCCGATATTGCCGATTTCAGCAAATACGACATCGTCTTCTGTCCACATGTCAGTAACAGCCAGATCTGGAGCATCAAATTCAGTTGAGAAAAAGATGTCAACAACAAAATCAAGATCACCTGAAGAGTAACCATCAACAACAACCATATAATTGCCAGGTACTACAGGCGTCATGACCTCGGAAAGTGCTCCACAGGAATCATCGTTATAGTCAAGCTCGGTTATACAATCTGCAGCATAGATCTGCATCTTGGTGTCACCGCCAGTTCCGGCACAGGTGTTGGCAAATAGGAAGCCAGCTTCTGTGATGGTTACCTGATAAACAACATCATTACCGTTCCCATAAGGAAAGCTATTGGTAAAACCGGCTGTTGATGAAGTATCAGCAAAAGGCAGGGCTGCTACGATATAGGGATCTGA
>JAOZSM010000192.1 GCA_029939675.1 Fidelibacterota bacterium | reverse complement strand
GTATTGCCGTAGGTGTTAACCCGCTGACCTACCTTACTCGCCGCAAAAAGCGGAAAGGTTAGACGATAACTCTGGAATCAGTTCGATTGATCCAGTGGTTATGCGTGTTTTGGGTATCTGGACCTTTTCAGCACTCTGATTGACACAATAAAAGTGGTCTTAGGTTAAGATTTTCACTACCAGCTTACATGCAACTCAAGGGATATATCAGGTTCAATAATTGTGATTGGTGTTGCCTTCTGGTTAATTATGACTATAATGGTCACGTTAGTATGAATTACTCTAAATTATTCCCCCAATTATTATCCCTGAAACGTATATGATATTATCGAGGTAAATCATGGCAAGTGTAAATATTCAACATGATACTGATCCTCAGGAAACCAGCGAATGGCTGGATTCTCTGGCCGCTGTATTTGAAGAAGAAGGGGTAAATCGAGCCCACTTTCTGGTTAATGAACTCATCGATTATGCCCGCCGTCACGGTGTGCGACTACCCTATAGTCCCAATACATCCTATCTGAACACCATTCCCGTATCCCAGCAGCCCCAATTCCCAGGAGATCGGGAAATTGAACGTCGCATCAAATCCATCATCCGTTGGAACGCCATGGCTATGGTAGTTAGGGCTAATAAGGTCAGTGATGGGATTGGTGGACATATCTCAACCTTTGCTTCATCAGCCACTTTGCTGGAGATTGGGTTTAATCATTTCTTTCGGACAGCTACTGATGAGTTTGGTGGTGACCTGGTTTATTTCCAGGGACATGGATCACCAGGGATTTATGCCCGGGCCTTTCTCGAAGGACGGCTCAATGAAGAACACCTGATTAATTTCCGACGGGAACTGGCACCAACAGGCGGCTTATCATCTTACCCCCATCCCTGGCTCATGCCGAATTTCTGGCAATTCCCAACAGTTTCCATGGGGCTGGGACCCCTGCAGGCCATCTATCAGGCCCGCTTCATGCGCTATATGGAGAATCGTGAATTAATCGTCAGGAGTGATCGAAAGATCTGGGCTTTTCTAGGTGATGGTGAAATGGATGAACCTGAATCACTAGGTGCTATTACCCTGGCTTCCCGTGAGAAATTGGATAATCTCATCTTTGTGGTGAATTGCAACATGCAGCGCCTGGATGGACCAGTCCGCGGTAACAGCAAGATCGTCCAGGAGCTGGAGGGTGCTTTTCGAGGGGCTGGCTGGAATGTAATCAAAGTGATCTGGGGTTCTGAATGGGACCCGCTGTTAGCCCGGGACAAGGACGGTCTACTCGCCAAGCGAATGGCTGAGGTGGTAGATGGCGATATCCTGAAATATATCGTTGAGGGGGGCGCTTACATCCGTAAACACTTCTTTGGCAAATATCCTGAGTTGTTGGAGATGGTGAATCACCTTAGTGATAAGGATCTTGAAAAATTAAAGCGAGGTGGCCATGATCCAGCCAAGGTTTATGCCGCTTACACAGAGGCAGTCGCTCATAGTGGTCAACCTACCGTTATCCTTACTAGTACAGTTAAGGGTTATGGGATGGGTGAAGCTGGAGAAGGCAAGAACATTACCCATGGCCAGAAAAAACTGAATGATGATGAGCTAAAAGCTTTTCGCAGTCGTTTTGGGATTCCCATCTCAGACGAGGACGTGACCAAAGCACCTTTCTATCGTCCAGCTGAGGACTCTGATGAAGTAAAATATTTAAAAGCCAGGCGTGAGGCTCTGGGGGGTAGCTTCCCAGTTCGTCGGGAAAGTGCTGAACCCCTGCAAACCCCGGATCTAAGTGCTTTTAGGGCAGCTCTGGAGGGTACTGGAGACCGATCTCAGTCCACTACCATGGCTTTTGTAAGAATCTTATCCATGTTGACCAAGGATAAGACACTTGGAAAGCGAATTGTCCCTATTGTTCCTGACGAAGCGCGTACTTTTGGGATGGAAGCCCTGTTCCGTAGTCTGGGTATTTACTCCAGCGTAGGTCAGCTCTATGATCCTGTAGATTCTGATCAATATCTCTATTACCGAGAGGATATCAAAGGGCAGATTCTGGAAGAAGGGATCACGGAGGCCGGTTCTACCAGCTCATGGGTTTCCGCGGCCACTGCCTACAGTACTCATGGTGTCAACATGATGCCTTTCTATATCTACTATTCGATGTTTGGATTTCAACGAGTCGGTGATCTTTTTTGGCTGGCTGGTGATATTCGAGCCCGGGGTTTTCTACTGGGTGCCACGGCTGGACGCACCACGTTGAATGGTGAAGGTCTTCAACATCAGGATGGGCACAGTCTCCTGGCTGCTGCGACCATTCCCAACTGTCGGGCTTACGATCCAGCTTATGCGTATGAGATTGCGGTCATTATCCAACGTGGTATGCAGCGTATGATGCATGATCAGATCGATGAATTTTATTATATCACCCTGGAGAATGAGCCCTATAAGCATCCCGCCATGCCGGAAGGGGCTGAAAAGGGGATCATCAAGGGGATGTATCAGCTTTCCAGCACTGGAAAAGCTAAAAAGGAAATGCATGTCCAACTCATGGGTTCTGGTGCCATTCTGGGTGAAGTGCTGGCTGCAGCTGACATCTTGAAAAAGGATTGGAAAGTTACTGCTGATATCTGGAGCATAACCAGCTATTCTGAATTGCGGTTGGAAGCTCAGGATGCCCAGCGTTGGAATCGGTTACATCCAACTGAGGAAAAACGCCTGGCGTATGCTTGCACGGAATTGCAGGATAAGGTTGGACCTGTTGTGGCCGCTTCTGATTATATCAAGTTAGTAGCTGAGCAGATATCCATCTTTATTGATAAACCATTTATTGCTTTGGGTACGGATGGTTTTGGCCGGAGTGAATCACGGGAGAACCTACGCTCATTCTTTGAAGTGGATCGTCACTCCATTGTGGTAACCGCTCTTTTTCAACTACAACGATTGGGAATTGTGAAAGCTGAGTTGGTTGATCAGGCAATCAAGCAGTACGGTATTGTCACAGACTCTGAGAATCCGGTTAAACGCTGATAAGGACTGATCATTTGTTGTACTATAAAAATAATCTGACATCGTCACCCCGAGCGGAATCGAGGGGAAGAGAATTGAGTCATAAAAGGCCACAGATAAACTTCTCACTCTGTCCCTCGACTCCGCTCTGGATGACAGTTCAGCAAATCTGGATAAGGCATTAGAAAGAGTATTATGTTAAAAGAAATTATCATACCAGACCTGGGGGAAGGCATTGATACTGTTGAAGTGGGGGAGATCAGCGTCAAACCAGGTGATCATGTCGATTCAGGTGATATTCTGGTGGTTTTGGAGAGTGATAAGGCTTCCATGGAGATCGAAGCTGAAGAAGCCGGTACTATCAAGGAAATTCGAATCACTGCTGGATCAGATGTACGTACCAATACCATTCTGGCCATCCTGGAACTGGATCAGGTAGTCTCACCGGAACCCGTGGTAGAAGAAGCAAAAATTGAAGCTAAAGCTGTACCGGATAAGCTTGAAGAAGAACTCCCTCCAGCGCCCATTGAGGCACCAGTTACCAAACGCAAAATTGTCTCAGCCAGTCCCTCCGTACGTCGTTTCGCTCGTGAACTGGGTTGTGATCTGAGCCAGGTTTCCGGTACCGGTCCCAAAGGTCGGGTGCTCAAGGAAGACATTCAAAACTTTGTTAAATCCAGACTTTCCAGTACCCCGACAGGTGCTACAGTTGCTGCTGCTCAACCTGAGATCGATTTTAGTCAGTGGGGTGAGATCGAGACAGTCCGCTTAAGCAAAATCCGTCGGGTAGCAGCAGTTAATTTGCAATGGGCCTGGCAAACCATTCCCCATGTTACTCAGCAGGATGAGACGGATATTACTGATTTGGAAGCCTTTCGACAAATTTATAAGCATGCTGTGGCCAGGGAGGGTGGCAAGCTCTCTATCCTGCCCTTCATCATGAAAGCGGTGGCTCAAGCGCTGACAGCTTTCCCTGATTTTAATAGTTCACTGGATGCTCAAGGTGAAAATCTGATCCACAAAAAATATATTCATCTGGGTATTGCAGTCGATACGGAAGCTGGCCTGGTGGTCCCTGTTATCCGGGATGTTGATCAGAAAAGTCTTAGTCAACTGGCCGTAGAACTGGTTGATGTGAGTCATCGAACACGGGAACGCAAAATTAAACCGGCCGAATTAATTGGAGCCACTTTTACGATCTCCAGTTTGGGCGGTATCAGTGGTACTGGCTTCTCACCCATCGTAAATCCACCTCAAGTTGCTATTCTGGGTGTTTCTAAGTCAAAAATGAAGCCGGAGTGGAATGGATCAGAATTTGGTCCCCGCCTTATGCTGCCATTCTCGTTATCCTACGATCACCGGGTGATTGATGGAGCATCGGCTGCACGATTCACCAAATATATTGCCGAAGTACTAACAGCAATCAAAGATTTAGTCTAGATCAGGAGTTATATATGTCCAATTCAATTCACGCAGAAGTCGTGGTTCTCGGTGCTGGTCCTGGAGGTTATGCAGCCGCTTTTCGCGCTGCCGATCTGGGCAAAAAAGTGGTTCTGATTGATAAAGATACTGTCCTGGGAGGGGTTTGTCTCAATCGGGGTTGTATCCCGTCCAAGGCCTTACTCCATCTTGCTCGCGTAAAATCTGAAAGTGCTGAAGTACAAAATTTTGGTCTTATTTTTTCAGAACCCGAATGGGATTTGGAGAAGGTAAAAGAATGGAAGAACAAGCGAGTAGTTGGTCGCCTGACCAAAGGTATCGCAGCGTTGGCAAAAGCGCGTAAAGTGCAGGTGGTTACCGGGTCTGGTGTCTTTACTTCAGCGAATACCATTGAAGTCACCCAGACTGAAGGATCAACTCAGATCACATTTGATGATGCGATCATTGCCGTAGGATCCCATCCCACCAAAATCCCAGGTTTTCCTGAGGACCCGCGCATCATGGATTCTACCTCCGCCTTGGATCTGGACGGGATTCCTGAACGATTAATGATCGTGGGAGGCGGGTACATCGGCCTGGAGATGGGAACGATTTATGCCGCCATGGGTTCTGCCGTAACGGTAGTGGAATTTATGACCAATTTGCTTCCAGGAGCAGATGCGGATGTGGTTAAACCACTTGAGCAGCGCCTGAAGAAAGCTTTTAAGGCAATTTTAACCGGAACCAAAGTGAATGCAATTGTCTCTCACAAAGATCACCTGGCGGTTTCCATTGAAAGTGATGGGACTGAGCAGGTCATGGAAGTCGATAAGGTTTTGGTGGCTGTGGGTCGTAAGCCCAACACCCATGGTAGTGGGTTTGAAACCATTGGAATTGATATTGATAAACGTGGTTTTATTAAGGTCGACGAAAAACGTCAAACCAGTATTCCCCATATATATGCCATCGGTGATATTACAGGCGACCCCATGCTGGCTCATAAAGCAACCCACGAGGGCAAAGTTGCTGCAGAAGTCATCTGTGGGGAGCCGGCAGCTTTCGACGTCACCGCTATTCCAGCAGTTATCTTTACCGATCCAGAAATCGCCTGGGCTGGCCTCACGGAAACTCAGGCCAAAGAACAGGGTATTGAATACGACAAAGGTGTTTTCCCCTGGTCTGCCAGCGGTCGGGCTCTGGCTTTAGGGCGAACCGAAGGATTTTCAAAAGCGCTGTTTGACAAAACATCCGGGAAACTGATCGGCATGAGTATTGTGGGTACCAATGCGGGTGATTTGATCGCAGAAGCGGTCTTGGCCATGGAAATGGGGGCCGACGCAGAGGATATCGCATTGATCATTCACCCTCATCCCAGTCTTTCTGAATCAGTTGGCAATGCTGCTGAAAT
>JAOZSM010000191.1:2280-5841 GCA_029939675.1 Fidelibacterota bacterium | reverse complement strand
ACCCCGGTTTGCGGTGATTTTTAACCCAGCTCACGGTGCAGAAAACGTGTCGTTTCTAGCGACATGACAATATTACGTGTCGATTATGTCATATATTATCGACATGTCTGGTGTACATGTCGATTCCATAAACATGTTATTTGGTGAGTAAGTTGAAGAGCTTGGTATTGAGGTAGAGCACTTCCTTACCAACTTTCTGACTCTTCAAAATACCAATGGACTCTAGTTTCTGCAGATAAACGGAGGCAGTTTGTCGTTTAGCAATTCCGCAATTCACAAGATGTTGAATCTTCGTGTAAGGTTGCTCAAAGAGCAGCTCGATCAGTTCTTTCGAGAATACAGAACTTGGTAGATCTTTTCTCGCAGTTCCAAGTGTCTCTTCCAGCAAGTCACGTATACCGAGAATCTGATCACGTGTTTGATTGGCAGTCTCTTCAATACCAGTGAGAATATACAATATCCACGGTTCCCAGTCCTGATCTGAAGTAACTTCCCTTAGTAACCGATAGTATTTAGCTCGGTTCTCAATAATATACTTACTCAAGTACAACACAGGATAGTCCAGAAGTCCATGCAAAGTCATAAATAGCAAGTTTATTATCCGGCCTGTCCTACCATTACCATCAAAGAATGGATGGATTGATTCAAATTGGTAGTGTACTAATGCAAGCATAATGAGGGGATCTAACCCATCCTCAGAATGGATGTAACGTTCCAGGTCAGCCAACATGTCCCTGATAACATCCTCCCCTTCGGGCGGCGTGTAGATCACCTCCCCTGTTGATTGGTTCTGAATCTTTGTACCTGGTGCATTTCTAATTCCTGCACTATTCTGCTTTAAGATTTGAACACACTCTACGAATAGATTCGTATTCAGAACAGGTCGTTCCTTAAGACGGTTAAAACCATACCATAAGGCCTCCCGATACCACAGCACTCCCTTCGTAGCTGGAGCCACCTTGCCTGTATTCGCACTGAATGCTTGGTATATTGCATCAGAAGTGGTTACTATATTCTCGATCTCAGAACTAGCCTGCGCTTCTTGCAGGATTACAGAATCAATAAGAATCGCCTGATTCGGTATTATTCGCCCAACACCTTTAAGTTCTGCAACTGCCCGAGCACTTCGAGTTGTTTGACGAAGCACTGCTGGGGTAGCAACGTTGGCTTTAGGAGGTAGCGCTGGAAGATTGTTATACGGTTTTATGGGATCATATTTGGCAGTCATGTACCTTCTCCAGAATGATGGTTAATTTTGGAGAAGATAACATGATGACACTATAATCCTACATACATGTCGATTATTCTCTATATCTTCGACACGTTGTCAGCACCCATGGATAATACAGTGGAGAATGGCACCCTGAAATTTCCTCATTCTACCTTAACATTAAGATAATCTGGCATATTATTCAGATACTTAACTGCTAATTCAGCATTCGGATGTGTTTAGATCTTAGTTGTTTCACTTGCGGGGTGAGCAAGAAGTACCTGTCTTCGATCGGAAAGACCGCACTAAGTACATAAAACCCCTTCTTGAAGTCGGATATAATGAAATGTCGAGCCCTGAGAATCCTACTGCAGCCAATCAGAAATATATTATCACTAGTACGGGTCGACTTGAGCTTGGAAAGGCACAATTAGTTGGAGTGGTCAAATATATTGTAGGCTATTTAATGAGGGTCCAATCATCCGTGTAGTCTCGAAAAGGGTGTCTCAATACTCCAACATGATTTAACAGTCTCATAAACGACCGATAAATGGCCCCCTTTGGGCTCGAAACGCAGCTATAGTATCATATGTCCATAACTGCTACCCACACACGACAAATAGAATTTCCTAGTTCGAGTACAGCAATGTTTTAGTCATCATCTTCTGATTCACTTGTTTTATATTCTTTTCTGATCTTAGGAAAATCATTTCTATAATTTTCTGCATCTCCATATTCGAAAAATTGAACATATCTGCTGTGAGGCGCCACAATTTTTGATCCATGTTTTATTGGACACCAGAATAATTCTGTACGTGCGATGATTTCTTTTGTATAAGCAGCTACAGAATTACCGTACCCACAATAGATACAGTTTAATTTCTCTACAGAATTGAGGTATGAAAGATGGTGCCGGTCAATAACGAAATACTCCCTGCGTTTAACAATGGGAATTCGATATACTGGAAAAGTTACACGTTGATATATCCAGATCGTTAAATCCATAAATGCGATGGGAATAATCATTGCATAGATAATCGGAGCTATAAGCAGAAACAATGGGTTGGTATGAAAAATCTGATACACCACACTAGTACGGAAACTCTTATGTATGGCTCTGATATTCTTGTCAAACCTAATTTTCCGTTTCTCAAAACTCTCAGAAAGCTTCCTGCCCTGCAGGGATATTTCATCTTCCAATTCTTGCTCAAGCGACCTAATCCTTTTAAGCAAATCGTTGATTTTGTCATTGATTTTGATATTCATTTAATTCTACCTCCTAAACCAAACAGTAACCAATATATTATTACAAATTAGCTTCTCACACTAATAGTCCCAGCCTCCACTCCAATCCGAACAGTTTTTGCATCTGGATTCATAAGCAGGTATTTTGATGTTGGCGCCATGATGCGTTGCTTAATCGTCCGCTTTATCGGTCGAGCACCATACTCTGGTTGAAAACCATATTCCTTGATGAACGCTTTCACACTCTTCTCAATAATCAAGTCAATACCCTCATTCTTGAGTACTGCGGAGGCTATTGATAATTGGAGTTCAATTATTTTATCAATCGCAGCAGAGTCCAGGTCGTTAAAGGTAACAATCTCATCGATACGATTAATAAACTCGGGTCGTAACTGTTGTTTCATCTCTTCATATTTCAGATTCGATGTCATTACAACAATAGTGTTTTTAAAATTAACCCTGCGCCCTTTTGAGTCAGTCAATTGACCATCATCTAAAATCTGCAAAAGTATATTAAGCACGCTTGGATGAGCTTTTTCTATCTCATCAAAGAGGATAGCTGAATAGGGACGTCGACGAATTTTCTCAGTTAGTTGTCCCCCCTCATCATAACCCACGTATCCTGGAGGGCTGCCAATCAGCTTGGCAACTGAGTGCTGCTCCATATATTCACTCATATCAACTCTTACCAGTGCACGATCATCATCAAAAAGAGTCTCAGCAAGGGTCTTTGCTAATTCTGTTTTGCCAACACCAGTATTCCCCATGAACAAAAATGATCCCAATGGACGATCTCTATCTGAGATCCCTACTTTGGACATACGGATGACATCAGCAACTTTAGTAACAGCCTCATCCTGACCAATGATACGTCTTTTTATCGAGGTTTCCAGTTCGAGTAATTTGACCTGCTCTCCAGCAAGCATTTTGTTTACTGGAATTCCTGTTCTGACTGAAATCAATTCGGCAATATCTTCTGTACTGACTTCAAGTTTTAAGAACTTGGACTTACTTAATTCAGAATTCAAATTTTCAAGTTCATTCTCATAATGAGGGATATCTTTGTACTGCAATTTTGCAGAAGTCTCATAATCGCCATCCCTTTC
>JAOZSM010000191.1:0-2180 GCA_029939675.1 Fidelibacterota bacterium | reverse complement strand
ATCATCTATTTCTACTGGAGCAGAGTTCATTTCCATTCTGATTTTTGCTGCAGCTTCATCCATGAGGTCAATTGCTTTGTCAGGTAAAAAATGATCCGTTATATACCTGTCAGATAAAGTTGCTGCAGAAATCAACGCTGAGTCCTGTATGTGCAATCCATGATGAAGTTCATATTTATCCTTAATACCTCGCAGAATAGTAATTGTATCTTCCACAGTGGGCTCAGCGATAAATACTTGCTGAAATCTTCTTTCAAGAGCTGCATCTTTTTCTATATATTTCTGATATTCACTTAGGGTTGTAGCTCCCATAACCTTCATGCGACCACGAGCAAGTTCAGGTTTAATCATATTGGAAATATCCATTTGTCCTTCAGCATTCCCAGCCCCTACAATCATATGAAGTTCATCGATAAAAACGATGTACTCACCATCGCTTTCAACGACCTGCTTGATGAAATTCTTCAACCGTTCTTCAAATTGCCCTCGATAGGATGCTCCAGCTATTATGGCACTGAGATCCAATGATATTAATTGTTTATCCTTCATATTATCAGGGACATCCCCTTCTATGATTCTTTTTGCAAGACCTTCAATGATGCTGGTTTTCCCAGTACCAGGATCTCCTATTAGAACAGGGTTATTCTTCCGGCGTCTCGATAAAATCTGAATAGTTCTGCGAATTTCATCCTCTCGACCGATGACAGGATCAATTCGCCCTTCAGAAGCTAATTCAGTTAGGTTGATACCATACTTTTCAACAGCGTTAACACTGTCTTCTGGATTTATTTGCACTTGATTATTCATATTTATTTCCTCCTTCTACTTTCACATTACCATTTGCATGCCAGTCAGCAATGCAAGTCAAAACTAGGTATTTAAATCACTTTATGCGCCATATCGGCAGACATTGCTCTGATCTTGCTGAGCAATGATCTAGTTTCTAAGCCATATATGCCACATATGCCATATCAATCTTTTGGAATGGACTAATGGAACCTAAAATTGATTTGTGCGTATTTATTTTCGGTATGAGAATGTTTTGTAAACAAAAAAATGATTGGGAGGCTTTATGAAAGCAAGTAAACTTATAATTGTTGTTGGATTAATGCTCGTTCTCGCTATTTCCATCGAGGGAGTATACATTTTCAAGTTACAACAACAAATCAATGAGCACGAAATAGGCGCATCTGATTCATCAAATTCCGCAGTTATAGAGGATGAATGGTTTACTCGAAATCAAAATAACCTATATGGATTATTTACAGATTTCGACAAAATGCAACGTCAGATGGATCAAATGTTTGGTAATTTCTCTTTGAATTCCAGACACAGTCCACATTTTAATTCAGTATTTGGAGATTATGTATCGTCTCCAGCTCTGGATTTTATTGAAGAAGATGGAAATTATATTATCGAAGTTGAACTCCCTGGAGCAAAGAATAGCTCGATCAATATCAAAGCTGAAGATGGTTTATTAACCATCCAAGCTGAAACAAGCTCCAGTAGAGGAGAAGACAAATCTACCTTTAAAAGAAGCGAACGCTACTCAGGTAAGCTCCAGCGATCCCTCTCTCTCCCACCAGATGCCAATGCTGACAAAATGACTTCGAAACTGGATAATGGTGTTTTGACAATCACTATTCCAAAGCAGACCTAGCTTGGAATAGCTCATGGGAAGAAATAAAAGAGGCTGCCTTGCTGGCAGCCTCTTTTATTATAATGTAGATATTAAGCTATCTACTTAACTTTGATGGGAATTTCCTTGGGAAGTGCTTCTTCTTTTTTGGTCAGCGATACTTTCAAAATTCCATCTGTATAGCTTGCATCGATTTTGTCAGGGTCAACATTATCCGGAAGATAAAGCGAACGCTTGAAGCTGCCATAAGCAATTTCTCTCTGGTGATATTGCCCATTTTCAACCTTTTCTTCCATACGATCAGCTGTCACAATTAATGTACCATTGTTGAATGAAACATCGATATCATCCTTTTTACAGCCAGGTACAGAAAAACTAATTTCATAACCGCCATCAAGCTCCTTTGTATCCATGGCAGGACGCCAGGAATCACTCGCTGATAATGCTGGTCCGTCAAAGAAAGATCTAAACATCTCATCAACTAAACTTGGTCTTGCTGGCTGGGTTACTTTTACTAAGGTCATTTTGAACCTCCTTTGTG
>JAOZSM010000031.1 GCA_029939675.1 Fidelibacterota bacterium | reverse complement strand
GGTTGCAGATCAGCAGCGAGAGATTCGACCTCTGACCCCACACAATCCGGTGCAAACTTAACATCTGCCGAAATCAGCTCGGCTAATCTTTTGGCTACCGGCGCCAGGCTCATCTCCGGAACCACCAGCCCTTTGGGACGACCAAGATGGGAGGCCAGAATTACCGATGCTCCCTGTGCCAACAGAAACTCAACCGTCGGCAGTGAAGCCCTGATTCTAAAATCATCAGATACACGCCCCTGGCTATCCAGGGGAACATTATAATCGGTTCTGACAAAGACCTGCTTGCCCTTTACGGCAAGATCCTTGACATGTTTAGGCATATTTATTATTCCTGTACTGATTATTGAGCATTCTTCAATGTATCGGCAAGACTTACATGCAGATCAAAGATAAATTTTTCAACATTGATCTTGGGCTCATGCCAGACACCATAATTATCCGCCATGATGCACTTGACCAGGTAGCTCTGGGTTAGGGCTTCGGTGGTTTTCTTGTCATACCAGCGGATATCGACCTTGGCTGCATTCTCATTTACTGCACCTAGTAGGGCACTGAGAAAGGTCTGACGATTTTCTGTATCAGTATTAACCTTGGCAAAGCCAGCACCAATGAGACCCTGTATCTGTTCCCAGTCGGTTCCAACGTAATTTTTCCAGGTTTGTCCATATTTTTCGGCCATACCAGCACCCAGACTTTGCAGTTTTTCTACAGCATATTCAACAACCTGAGGATAGAGTGTCGAAGCTCCGTGTGCCACAAAAATGGTCTCAGGTTGAACTCGGTCAGCAATCTTCAATAATTCATGTGCCAACTCAATGTTAAGTTTGACTTTGGTTCCCGGTTTCCCTTTGTTGGGTCCGTGCATGGTTCCAATGGTCGGGGCGATCATCAACACGCCGGTCTCAGTAATAAACTGTTCAAATTCATCAGGCTGGGTATAGGTGGAAATCTCAGATTTGGTATCCTCATCTTCTTCACCGGCCAAAACGCCCAATTCACCTTCTACAGAAACACCCAGTGGGTGGGCCATGTTGACCACTTCCCGGGTATAGCCAATATTCTCTTCCAATGAACGACCACACTTGTTGGCGTGATCAGTTGAATTGTCAGCCATGACACCGGTAAGATGCTGAACGGCTCCCTGAACCACTTTGCGACCAGCTTCAGTTGTGTAATCTCCGTGATCCAAATGGGTGGCAACCTGTATGGTTGATCGTTTTGCTCTGGAGGCGATGTAATCAGCAGCAACTTCCAAACCAGTGATGGGATCTCCGCCACCAAAATGCTTCAGTGCGCTATTTGAGACTGCCAAAACGCCAGAAGCACCCAAAATTTCGAAAGCATCGAAGGCAGCATTAATACCCTGAATAGTGGTAATATTAAAAGCTGGTAGTGCGTAGGGCGTGCCTTTACTGTTGCCTTTTTCGCCTTGCTTGGCTTTTAGTGTCAGCGCGTGAGAACTGGTCATGTTATCGGAAAATCTCCGATCGGTATTCAGTTTGGGTGGGTTGTTAAAAGTCTTCATGTTGAAATCTCCAATTCTATTATTAAAACAATTTTCTGCTCGCAAATTATTGCGGAAAAATACAGATTAATTTAATGGTCAGTAGTGATGCATAATCAATCGCGGCAATCTACTCTTTTCATGACCTTAAAGTTCAAAAAACTAGTTAGTAACTCATAAATAAGTGACTACAAAAATCAGACCAGTCAAGCGCTTTCATGGGGTGGTGTTGACAGCGTCATTAAATCAATCTGGAGTGCTCCTGCTGCGCTTAAAACCCCTGCCAACGCATTGCTAGTTGCCCCGGTTGTGAGCACATCGTCTACCAGCAGGATTTGTTTACCAGCAATCTCTTCCAGGTCTTTTACTGCAAATGCTGCAGCAACATTTCTCTGACGCTGTTCAGCATCTAATTTGGTTTGGGTTTGGGTATACTTGATCCGTTGAACGAGGTGGTTACCAATCTCAACCTGCAGCTTATCTGCCAGCCAGGCACTCATATCATCGACTTGATTGTAGCCCCGTTCGCGAAGCTTCCGGGGATGCAGGGGTACAGAAATTACCAGATCATAGAATTTTTTGGGAAGTTGCTCGATAATTTCCCGCTGATAATGATCTAGAACTACCCGCACTGGACGACGACGATGAGAATATTTAAGATGATGGATCAGGTTCTGGAACGCCTCATCAAATTCAAACAAGGCCCAGGCCGTGCCTAAAAAGATCTCACCGGGAACAGAGAATTTTGCATGAGGTTTTCCCAGTAATATGAAATTTGTCAGACAGGGTGTACATAGTTGATCTTCATCCTCGCCCAGCCGTTTCTCACATATGAGACATAGGGGAGGATAAACCAGGTCCAGCAAACCATTGAATAGGTCTTTGAAAGTTCCAATAATGATTTTTTGTAATGAATCCATTTTTATATCTTGCCAACTAAATACAATTTCCAATAACTAGTGTCTGTCCATAAAGTTGCTGTTTCCAAAAAATATAGAAAACCATTGAAATGGTTACAATCATCCTTAAGTGCATAGTAGCCCACGACTTAAGTCGTGGGTTTCTGATTAAGCAATTTTAAGAAGAACCGTTTCAACGGTTTGTTTTCAGACATTAAGGACAGACACTAATGAATGAGTGAAGCGGCACCGATCACAGGGGCAGCATCACCCAGTTTGGCGGGTTCGATTCTCAGGCGACCCAGCTGATTGCTAAAGAGGTGAGCATCGACAACCTCACGCAAAGAGTCAATGAAAAAATCAAAGCCAGCTGCCAAAGAACCCCCAACTACAATGATTCCGGGATCCAGGAGATGATTTACATAAACCAGGGAATGACCCACGGAGCGCCCCAATAAACTCCAGGCAGCCAAAGCATTGGCATCACCAGAGCCTGCCAGCTCAAAAATCTCCAACCCACTTTTGGTTTTCCCCGAAATATGTTCATAATTCCGTTCCAGAGCTGGACCGGAGGCATAATCTTCAAAAGACCCCTCATTGTATGGCGCTAATCCATATTCGGTGGCAGTACCATGGGCACCACTCAAAATCCGACCATCCCATACAAAGCCATGACCATAACCCGTTCCAAGGGTAATGCCGTAGACATATTCTTCACCCTTTCCGGCTCCAGCAATGGCTTCACCCAGAACAAAAACGTTGGCATCATTGTTCATCTTGACCGGTACCTGGAAATATTTTTGCAACCGGGCAACCAGGGGGAAATTCTGAATAATAGGCGTGTTGGGTGTTTCCAAAACCACTTCATGTTTATTATCCAAAGGTCCCGGAGCGCCCACGCCGACGCCGATCAAATCATGATCCGGTAAATCCTTGAGCATAGCCCCAATCGTTTCTGAAATAGTTAGCATGAGCTCATCACCATTTGAGAAGCGAGTCATAGCCAGCTTGTCCGCAAGACTGATCAGATCCCCAGTTTCATTGATCAAACCAATACGAACCTTGGTCCCGCCGATATCTATTCCTGCTCGTACTTTTGTCATCTTAAATTTTTCCTCTCGCTCTCACAGTCATAGACTTGAATCAAAACCGTTGATTGGTGTCTATCTTTGAAGTACCTGTTTCAGGCAATTCAATAAACTATTATATCGGTTAATACTTTTCCTAAATATGTGGTAACCCACCCCTAACCCCTCCCAGGAGGGAACTTGGTTCGCCTTTTGGCTCACTTATAATTTGGTCTATACTGCAATTTTTGATGTGGCTATTATGCTAATTGTATGAATTTATGTGTATCTATATTTTTTTTGTCAGTTTTCAAACAGGATTCTGAATTTTAGCTTTTCAGGTAAATTGAACGGAAACAAGCCTGGAGATGCCTTCTTCCTCCATGGTAACACCGTATAGAAACTTGGCAGCCTCCATGGTAAGTTTATTGTGGGTGATGACAATAAACTGGGTGTGGGTTGCAAAGTGTTCCAGCATTTTTGTATATTTGCGAATATTTCTATCATCCAGTGGTGCATCCACCTCATCCAACACACAGTATGGGCTGGGTTTCACCTGATAGATGGCAAATAAAAGGGCAATGGCAGTCAGAGCCTTTTCACCGGCAGAAAGCATTTTTAGATTCTGGGTCTTTTTACCCCTCGGTGTAGCCTTAATGATGATATCACTTTCAAGCACGTCATCTGGATTCTCCAGAAGTAGAGTGGCTTCCCCCCCATCAAACAACATTTGGAAGGTTCCCTTAAAATGCTCCTGAATCTGCCCAAAGGTTTCCCGGAACTGTTTACGAGCGATTCGATCTAACTTGGAGATGGTTTCCAGGAGACTCGATTTGGCTTCCATTAGATCAGCCTGTTGCTCCTTGAGAAAATTCAGGCGACCCTGTTCAGCATCAAATTCATCCTGAACTGCCATATTGATGGGACCCAAATCTTCGATAAACTTCTGGCTTCTCCGGATACGTTTCTCAACCTGTTCTGAATCAAATGCTTCCAGATCAAGGTCAAGGGGCAGCTCGCTTTGGTATTTCTCCTGTACGCGCTCAATAATGTGTTGTTGTCTGGCCTCAAAATTGGCTGCTGAGACTGATATTTCGCGTAATTCTTCAGCTGCCGCTTCCCGCTTGTGGTGATGATCACGCAGACGTAGCTCAAGCTCATTCAGAGCCTGACGTTTCACCTGAACCCGGCCAACAACCTCAACCAAAATTTCAGATTCGCGTTCTAATATTGTTTTCACCGAGGCCAGGTGATCCTTTTCAGCCTGCTGGGTCTCCCGATTATCTTTTAAAACTTGCGAGTGCTGGAGCTTTTCCTCCTCCAGTATCTGTTGACGAGAGCTGATATCCTCAAGGGTTTCAGAGATGCTGACCAGCCGAGTTTCCAGGTTACGGGCTTCATTGGTTAGATTCACATGGTCCAAACGACCGGCTTGGGCGGCTTCACTGGCCTCATCACGTTGATTCAGCAAAGATTGAAGCGATGCTTCCATTTTACTGATTTCAGTTTCAGTATCCTTCCGGTCGCTTTCTGACTGAGTAAGCTGTGGAACAAATGAGACAATGCGAGCTTCGGCATCTTTGATGGCCTGTTTCAGCTCTTTTAGTTCCTGATCAACGCTCTGTCCATCTGCTTCGGTGGAATTGATACCATACTGAGCTCGAGAATTTTTTCGTTCAACTTCCAAAAGAATCTGGCGTTGATCATCTCGGGAGGCTCTGGTGGACCGAAGCTCTCTTTCCATTATCCCGATCTGCTCATGGGTCTTTTCAATGGCAGCACTGTGCTCTTCAATTTCATCAACTAACTCTGAAAATTGTTTCCTCAATCGCTGGATACGATCACGCCGTCCAATGATGGTATCTTCACCCTCGCCGCCTGTTCCGCCTTTGATCAGCCCGAATGCATCATAGAGGGTTCCCTCTATGCTGACTGCCCGTCCAGAAATATTATTCCAATCCGGCTCAAAGTCATTATCCACCAAGGTTAAGTCACCCAGTAATAATTGAGCCAGGCCGGCATAACCTTTTTGGGGAGTAACAAAATCCAAAGCAGGCCCAATGACATGCTTTCCTTTGAGGGCAGCAGGGTGTTTAGACTGTGCTTTATTAACGGGCTCAAGAGGTAGAAAAGTAGCTGCTCCAGCTTTTTGAGCCTGCAGAGTTCGGATGGCTTTAATGGCAGATTCCCGATCCTGGGTCACCAGAGCTTCAGCCAAGGGGCCCAAAGCGGTCTGGATAGCCGCTTCATAGCGTTCATCCACAGTTAAGAGGTCAGCAACAGTACCCAAAATTCCAAGTTGCTGAAAATCTGCATTGAGCAAAGCCCGCACACCACCTGAATAGCCTTCTCCAGATTCCAGCAATTCTTCATAAAAGCTGAGTTGATTTTCCACGCTTACCCGCTGTCCCCGTTTTTTAGCCAGGGTTTCCCGGGTGATATTCAATTGACTCTGTAACTCCTGAAAACCGGCTTCCAATTCAGTCACCTTGGTTTCCAGGGCTTTGTACTGGGTCTCAGCATCCTTGAAGTCAGTTATGACCAGATTTAATTCCTGTTGATACTGCTCCCGGGATTCATTCAGGCGTGTTTTCTTATTAGTCAAATGCTCGATGGAACTGTTGTGTTGGGTTAAGGCTGCTTCCTGATGAGATTTCTGATGGTTCAGATCACTGAGTCGATTTAGAAGTTCCAGATGTTTTTGATTCTGAGCATCATACTCGGATTTGGCACTGCGATATTTCTCTACAGCCGTGTCGAAAGCTGTTTTCAGTATATCGTCTTTGGCTTTAGCTTCCTCAATTCGTGGCAGAATATGGGCTTTTTCGTTACTCAAATCAGCTCGTAAAGTCTGTGAAGAATCTTCGCGTTCTATCAAAGTACTTTGTTCAACCTTAATGCGATCCAAAGCAGCGCTGGTGTTGGCTATTTTTTCTTCTGCAATGAGCAAAACTTGTTCAATATCTATTCGTTCAGTATTGCTAGTATTAACCTTATCCTGCTGCTGACTATGGTCACCTTCAATGATTGACAGCTGTTCTTTGGCTTCTTCAACCCGTTTTTCTTCCAAGCCAACTTCTTCCCCACTGGCACCATAACCATCTTTGAGCTGAGCAATACGTTGGCGAATAGGAATTAACTGTTCCAGAACCTGATTGCTCTGATGGACTGCCAGAGCAATTTCATCGTCCTTCAATTGACCCTGGACCCGGTCAAAGCGCTTATATTTTGCCAATTGGCGACGCAGAGTACCGACACTCTTTTCCACTTCAATAATGATGTCATTGACGCGGTAAAGATCATTTTCGGTTGAATCGAGACGACGCATGGACAGGCGGCGCTGCTGTTTGTATTTATTGATTCCTGCTGCTTCTTCAATGAGACGGCGACGTTCCTCTTTGCTCTCACTGAGAATAGATTCAACCATTTTCAACTCAATGACTGAATAGGCATCCGAACCCATTCCCGTATCCACAAAAAGGTTATGGATATCTTTGAGGCGACAGGCATTTTTATTGATAAAGAACTCGCTGGCTCCATCTCGGAAGACCCGTCTGGTAATTACTACAACAGTATATTCTACGGGCAGCAAACCCTTATCATTGTGGATAGTCAGCGAAACTTCAGCATAGTTGACAGGTTTTCTTTTATCCGTGCCGCTGAAAATAACATCGTGCATACTCTGGCTACGTAGAACGGAAGATTTCTGTTCACCCATGACCCAGCGAATGGCATCCACCACATTGGTCTTACCGCACCCATTGGGTCCCACAATACAGGTCAAGCCTTCAGCAAATTTCAGCTTGGTTGGTTCAGCAAAGGATTTAAATCCTTTTATCTCAAGATCAGATATATACATGTGGTATTTTTTATCTCCAGTAGCAGCTATGGGTAAGCAATTATAGGGAACCCCTCGGGTATGTTCTTTAGCCGGGAGGCCAGGTCATTGCTCTACCACCAAGAACGTGCATGTGTAAATGGAATACAGTTTGGCCAGCGCTTTCACCATTATTCATTACAAGCCTGAAACCATCTGTTAAGCCGGCTTTGGCAGCCAGATCAGTCCCTAGTTTGACTAATTTTCCTATGAGAGCCTGATCAGCTTCTGTGAGCGCATCCGGACCAGTAATGTGTTTACGGGGAATAACCAACATGTGAGTAGGTGCCTGCGGACTAATGTCGTTGAAAGCCAGGATATCATCATCTTCATAAAGTAATGTTGCCGGGATATCTCCGTTGATGATCTTACAGAAAATACATTCTTGTGCCATTCTTGCTCCTTAATGGGGTTAAGCGGGATCCTGAAGAAATGCTGAAACCAAACCGACTGCGTGAATAGCCGCTGTTTCAGCACGTAAGCGCCTGGGTCCCAGACCCGTGAAAGTATAGTCGGAAACAGAGGCTAAATCAATTTCATCCTTTGACCAATCTCCTTCTGGTCCAATCCAGATGACCACTGATTTTTCAGTACAAAGTTGTTTGCGATTATCCATGATATTCGATCCGGTATCGCTGGCATGACAAAATAGATGAGTGGCTGCCTGGCTAGTCCTGACCAATTCCTGAAATTTGGTTAGACCATGGATTTCAGGCAGGTAGGAGCGCCTGGACTGTTTCATGGCTGCAATGGCTATTCGCTCCAGACGATCCCGGTTGATGCCCCGTTTAATGGTATGCTCAGTAAGCAGAGGTACGATTTGATGGACACCCAGTTCGGTTGCTTTTTCAACAACCAGATTTAAATGATCACCTTTGAGATTGGCTATTGCCAGGATCAGTTTTCCCTTAAGTTCACCTCGACCTGGTTCTTCCTGGAGAATTTTCAGTTCTAATGTATCACTATCCAAGGTATTGATGCGAGCTAAAGCCGCAGTACCACGACCATCAACAACCCAAATTTCTGCTCCGATCTTGAATCGTCTGACTCGGATAAGGTGATGATACTCAGCACCGTCCAGAGTTAGACGGTTTTGACCACTCTCAAATCCCGGCAGGTAAACCTGTTCACCGGTGATCACCGGTGGAGAAACTCCACTGCAGCCTGAAAAAAGATACCCTGATAGGTTTGACGGGAGTCAATCACCTGATCGAAGGAAGCGTAATCATACCCCAGTCGAAAATTGTAAGAAGCACCCTGGCCACTCATGACCCGCAAATGAACACCTGCTCGATAGAGAGGCGCAAAATCAGTTTCTACATGCCCCCAACGTTCGATGAGAGTTTCATCATCAGCAGTATTTAAGGATAGTAGAGGACCAACCGCAGCAAAGCCACCAACAAGCATGGAGGGATGCATGGACTCCAGAAAAGGGAACCAGGTAAAACCAGTAAGCAGTTTTACAAAACTCAGATTGCGATTATTGATTGAAACAGGTTGATTGTAATAATTATAGTATGAAAAAGTATCATTGCTTTCAATAAGGGACCAGTCTGCCTCCACATCAAGGCTAACGGCCTCACTACGGTGGAAACTATAGAAGCCACCCAGACTGCCACCATAACTGAGTAACTCCATATCCAAACCCATCGTATTAAACTTGATAGCCTCACGAAGTTGAGCCTGGGTAGTGTTAATAGTAAGAAGTGCTAGAAGTAGGACAGCAACGCGAATACTGGTCATCGATAACGGATCATTTTCAGTTCGTGATATTCTGCTTCGCGAACAAAACAAATCTCATCCATATAGTTCTCAATAAATAACAAGCCTCTACCATTGCAACGCATACGCTGTTCTGGTTCGGTTGGGTCTTTGAGACAATCACGATCAAAGCCCAGGCCTTTATCTCTAATTCTCAGTTCCAGATGAGATTCATAAAGTGTCATCTTGATTAAAACTTCAAGGCTTGATCCATTACCATTACCATGCTTGATGGCATTATTGACACCCTCCTGCAAGGCCAGGATGATATCCTGTCGTGTATCACTGGGATAGGTAGTAGTGCTAAGCACATTCCGGGCAAAATCCTGGACACGTTCAATTTCCTTAATATCTGACGGGATAGCCAAAAAATGATCGAAGACTTGGTTGTTGCTCAAATTCTTCACGGCGCGAATTATAAGATAAACAAGGGGTGATGACAAGTATGTTCAGCGCTGAAAATCAGCAGGATTGGGAGGAAGTTGGGAAGTTGGGATGTTGGGATGTTGGGATGTTGGGATGTTGGGGGAGTTACCGGGTGTGGGATTTAATCCAACTCTTTGAAATCAGCATCTTCAATCTCGGATTCATCAACGCGAAGACGATTTTGGGTCTCGGTAGAGGGTCCCTTGACATCATCTGAGTTATCCTCAACTATCTTCAAGTTCTTAAGCATTTTACCAATTGACTTGAACACAAAGTAAACAACCAGGATGAGAAAAAAATAACGCATAGGTTCACCGCTTGATAGGGTTGTAAAATTTAGTGCCCTCAATGGGCTGGCGAATTGTGGCTAACAGATCAGCCAAATCATCCTGATCATTTACAAAGTCAATATCAGTGGCATTAATAATCAAAAGCGGGGAAGCTTTGTAGCGAAAGAAATATTCATTGTAAACTTGATTCAGGGCGATAATGTAATCACTATTAATGTTTGATTCAAAATCACGTCCCCGTTTCCGAATATTATAGAGTAAGCGATCTGTATCAGCTTGCAAGTAGATCACCAGGTCCGGGTGGGTAATGGTTTCCTCCATCATACCGGCTATTCTATCATATAAACCCATCTCATTTTCATCCAGATTCAGATAGGCAAACAACCGGTCTTTCTGGAACATATAATCAGTGATCAGTAATTTAGAAAATAATTCGGTTTGTCTCAAATCTTGGAATTGCCGATAACGACTTAGCAGAAAAAAAAGCTGGGTTTGGAAAGCATAGCGCCGTCGATCACCATAGAAAGATGATAAAAAGGGGTTTTCGTCAAATTCTTCCAGAACCAGACGAGCATCCAGGTGCTGGGTCAGTCGTTCTGCCAAACTGGTTTTGCCAACCCCGATGACCCCCTCAATGGCAATGTGGTATAAATTTCTCATAATGACACTGCCACTTCTTCCAGGAGTGTGATCCAACTATCATCACGACATTCCATCAATAGCTGATCAATATTCTTCTTGGTAACAGGATCCTGTTGGTCGGCAACGATCTCTGCAGCTGGTTCCAGAACAAACCGACGTTCTCTGAAACGTGGATGGGGTATACTGAGGGCTTCTTCTGACCAGATCTCATCTCCAAAAAGTATGATATCAAGATCCAAAGTTCTGGGACCCCTGGGGATCTCCCGATCTCGATTCCGACCAGCTTTACGCTCCAGATTTAGTAAGTTTTGCAATACTTCAGGGGCTGCCAGGTTGGTATCAAAGCGGACAATGGCATTTACGAATGGGTCCTGAGTAACCGGCCCTACAGGCTGTGTAAGATAAAGACTACTCATTTGAATATTCATATAGGATTTACCCAGCTCATCATAAACTGACTGAACCTGCGACTGTGGTTCATTCATATTAGAGCCAACACTTATGACAACTGTGGTCATGAACCATCCTTTTTCCGGGTGACCTCGACTTCAACAAAATCCAGCACGGCATCAATGGGAACCTTCTTTTTACGCAATACTACCGTAACCTCATCGACATCAAATTTTTGCACCAGCAAATCTGCAAGATGATCGGCAAGAGTCTCAATAAGATGGTATTTGCGACCAGTAACCATGTCCTTTACTTCAGCATAAACTGCTTGATAATCAACAGCTTTGTGAAGCGTATCTTCTGATGAACAGCGACTGAAAGGATAGCGAATCTTGACATCTACTTCAAAACGACCGCCCAATTCCTTTTCAAAATCCTGGACACCATGATATCCGTAAAAGACAAGGTTCTTGATGGTTAGAATTCCCATAGCACGGAAATCTACTTAGCTAACGTAAAATTACAAATGGCTTTCCAGCACAGACTCATATTTCTCACATCTGTATCAAAAAAACTGACCAGCCAATGGGACACACGGATAAGCGCAGATAAATCCTTGGGAGAAAAACAACGGCAGCCTCGGGGAGAAGCTGCCGCTTGGGTCGGTGTCGTTAAACACCTGGATGAACAATCCCAACATCAGGAAGATATTTTACAAATATATTATCAAGGTTCCTCTCGAACTATAACTGGGGTAAAGCCTGACTGAATACTGGACCATCTGAATAAAAGGAGTAGGCATCCAGACCACGGGTCTCGTAACCCCTACTGCCTAAAAAGACCAGGCTCTTAGGAAAATCAGGATTATCTAAAATCAGCGCTTCGGCTCTGGCAGATACGCGACTTTGTTGTAAGCTGTAAGAATCGATCCGCCATTTCTTTAACCAGCTAAAATCATCTCCCAGATCACCAAATTTTTTACCAGCGCCGATTATGTGATAATTCAAATCATTATTATGCAAAAATACGATGCCCCGTTTGCGAGAAGTCTTGCAGATAACCTGAATAGCAATATCAAATTCACCGTCACCATTAAAGTCACCGCGTTGAAAAAAGGGGCTCATTTCAAAATAAACTTCATAAGAGTCAAAGAAGCCACTGCCAACCAGAGCGGTGTATACGCCTTTTGGGAGATCGTCATAACGAGCTTCTGTGAAAGTATCACTTGCAAATATTGGAAAGCTAAGAATCAGAATTATCAGGGTTATTTGGGTCAGTCTTGTTTTCATCTTCCACCTCCGGGTTTCATTGTCCATCCGGGATGAAAATACAAAAACAGGCAAGGCTTTCTATGGGGGCTTCCCCTATTTTATCGTAGGGGTACCCTGACAAAACTGATCATTTAAAAATAGTTGATGTGGAAAACGAATTTATTCCAGTGAAGTTAAACCCTCACGGATGGCGTACTTGGTCAGTTCCGGGATGGAATTTAATTTGAGTTTAGCCTTGATCTTGGCTCGGTGGGCTTCCACAGTTTTTACACTGATAAAGAGAGTCTCAGCAACCTCTTGAGTCGGTTTTCCTTCTGCAATAAGCTGTAACACTTCCCGTTCGCGATTAGAAAGCTCTGAGCTTTCATCTGCCTCTTTTACCAACTTTCCAACATAATCATTGAGGACGTTGGTAGAGATCTCTTCACTTATGTAATAACGATCCAGCAGGACTTCACGTACAGCCCTGATGAGTTCACTTCCGGCACAGTCTTTTAGCAAATAGCCTTTGGCACCGGCCTTGAGCATTCCGGTAACAAAATGACGATCCGAGTGCATGGACAGGGCCACAACCTTAATATCAGGATATTCATGTAACACTTGGCGGGTCGCTTCAATTCCATTGAGTTCCGGCATGGCAATATCCATAACAATCACGTCTACATCCAGTTTTCGGGCTAGTTTAACCACTTCACGACCATTATCGGCCTGAGCGATTACTTTAAACTCCAGCTCACTATTGAGGATGGAAACCAAACCCTCCCTGAGTAGGGTATGATCATCGGCTAAAATAATATTTACTGCCATTAAATTCCTTCAAGAGATATGGGTACGATCAAAGTTACTACCGTTCCACTACCATTTCCAGATTGAATATCTAAAACGCCTCCAAGATACTCAATTCGCTCTTTAATGCTAAATAAACCGAAGCTCCCACTTTTACGCTCCTGCGGTGCTAAAATAGCAGTATCAAATCCTTTTCCATTATCCTGGATCTTAAGCATAAATGAGTATTTGCTGGCCTGAGCTGTGACCAATACAATCGTCGCATCAGCATGTTTGATGATATTCTTAAGTACTTCCTCAACTGATCTGAATAAAATGACTGTCTGGTCGTGGCTTAGTTCAACCGTGTCCACATTATGGTCATAAGAAGTTTTAATGTCGGTTTCTTCAGTAAATTTATCGAGACGCCACTCCAATGCGACAATAAGACCGAGTTCGTGCAACACTGGTGGACTTAACTCATAGGTGATCGAACGCGTCTGCTTAACCGCATCACTGATATCTTTTTCAATGGCTTTTAAGCTTTCTTTTAGATCACTATCCTGAGTCTTGTTTAGCACGCCAGCAATTTTGATCTTGGCCATGGCCAGACTCTGCCCCATATGATCGTGCAAGACAATTGCCAGATTGCGGCGTTGAGCTTCTTCTGCCAGAATCAGATCGGAGGAAAGTCGTTTTAGCATATTCTGGTATTCCCAGATCTCGGCTTCCACTTTCTTACGCTCAGAAATATCCCGGGCAATAATTTGCACAGCGGGCTCACCCTGGTAGTGAATGGGAATCGCGGAAACTTCAACTGGTAAAAGTTGACCATCCTGGCGTTCATACACATCCTCAATGGAAAAGAGTTCTCCACTTTCAGTCAACATGGTTGTTTCTAATTCCTTGGATATCTCGCGTCGTGCTTCCTGAACCAGAGCAGCAGCAGGCTGGCCCACAAGCTCATTTCCATCTACGACTCCCAGCATTTCAATTAACTTTTTATTGACATAGACAATAATGCCATCGACGTGAATGGCTACACCTTCGCGGGCAAACTCAATAATCTTGAGATAATTCTCCTCCCCCTCGGTCAAGGCCTGGCGGGTGGTAGGATTCTGCAGATCGATAATAGAATTCCTTTTTAGCATTATCACTATTTACGTCTTAAAAGATAAGGTCTTGAACAACGGTTACAACAATGCTTCAGTTTTTCTATTCAACTCCAAACTGAAAAACGGTGAGGAGTGGTTGGAATTATCGCAAATAGACCATCTTGATTGTACCGTTGGCAGCTCCTGCTTGAAATCGGGCAAAGTATACTCCAGTACTCACTTGATTTCCCTGATCATCATGTCCCTGCCATTGAATTTTGTAGTGACCTGCTGGTTGAGAATCAGTTATGAGACCCCTGACCAACTGACCAGATATATCATATATTTTCAAGGTCACATCAACCTGTTCAGGCAGGCTATAGCGAATAGTCGTAGTTGGGTTAAAGGGATTGGGATAATTCTGAGCTAAAGTGAATTCACGAACCAGAGAGCTTGGTTCATCAAGTGCTGCAGGCCATTGGGCTGGAATTGCCGGACTTTCTGTATTAAGCCGATCCAGACTGGCAAGGGCATAGTGAAGTGCTTCAGTTGTTTCGTCAATATAGGCGGTGTCTGATGCAGCTAAAATTGCCACAATATTTGCCGAGTTTTCAGAATCAACTGGCAAAACGGCTGAGCGGTACAAGACATAAGCTGCCACAGTATCTCCATCAGCAGCTGCGGTAGGTCTATCCCATGATATGGTGTTATTGGAGGTTGTCGTCAAGGTAACATTCAGGGGTGAATTGGGCGGTAGAGTGTCTTTCCAGACCATGGGGGGTGTCAGGGCCGGATATTGATATAAGGTGTATCTCAGAGAATCGAGAAAACCTTTGGGATTGCTGATGATGCCGCTTCTTAGTCGAAAATGAACACTCCCCTGACAACCATCTGTTGCCCGATTGAGACGAATCTGATTGGGTAGTTCTGTTGACGGCCAGTTATGCCAATCAGAAATCCGGTAGGGGGCATGTCCCACATACAAGTGCCGTTCACGAGCTGAAATTGAGCTGGCCCACCAGGGCATGAGGGTGGCGTAATTTTGATTACCACCATGGGGCCAATACAACTGAGGGCTTAGATAATCAATTGTTCCAGCATCCAGCCAGGCAATGGGATCACAATAAAGGTCAAAATAGGAACTGGTTCCAATGATTCCTGCAGGGACGCCATTCTTCCAGATTCCGAACGGAGAAACTCCAAATTTGACCCAGGGCTTGACAACTTGAATACTATCATAGATACTTTCTACCAAAAGGTTGACATTATCACGACGCCAATCATTAATATCAGTAAAGCCGCGTGGTTCTTCAGCGAAGGTAGGGGCATCTTCACCAGCCATTCCGCCGTATGGATAGAAATAATCATCCATGTGAACCCCATCTACATCGTAGTTGTTAACCACATCCAGAAATACGTCTGTAACATATGAGCGCACAGCTGCTTTGCCGGGGTCGAGAATGATAGACTCCCGCTCACCGTCTCTTTCAGTCAACAGGGTATTGGAATACATACCAGCGTGCGAATCGTTTTGCTCGGAATTTTCCCGGGATGCCGTGGTGAGCAGCCATTCGGGATGTTCATGATAAACATGGGTGGGATGCAGGCCCTCAAGATTGCTGGTTGTGCTGATCCGGTATGGATTAAACCAGGCATGTAACTCCATCCCTCTTTCATGGGCTTGATCAATAAAATATTCCAGGGGATCATAATAAGGTGATGGGGGTGAACCTGATCCCCACCCCAGTTCATGTGACCAGGGATCATAACTGGAATTATAAAAAGCATCACTTCCCGGTCTCACCTGAAAAACGACTGCATTAAAACCAGCATCCTTAAGCGTATTAAGTAAATTGCGAATCTCTGTCTTCTGGCCATTTGTATAGGAAACCAGCGGGAAATCAAGGCCCCAGGCAGTGGAAACCCAGACAGCTCGAAATTCGTGTTTTGGCGATGCACCGACAGTACTTATTAACAGCAAAAGTAGAATGGTATTAAATGCTGATCTCATTATCTCAAATCCTTCAAATTGTTTGCCCAGTTTAGCTGATCCATGTCCCGCTACCGGGTAAGTTTGGGTAGTCTTGCAATCAGATCAACAATTTTCATAGTCAAGCCAATCTTATAGTCTGAAGTGGAATATTGCAAGTGTGATTCGTGAAGGTTCGAGCGATTGATTTTGCCTCACTTGAATCGTAGGGCACATCGTAAAACATCTGCATGTTGAGGGGCAAGGCCGTTTAACAGCCTTATGACATTTTCGTATTTTTACCTCTCCCAGCCCTGAAGAGGCTGGGCTAGTGAATATACTATCTCCATTTGGTTGATCAATCCTGGATACTTTGAATGTCGAACACCGAATAATGACGTCGATTTTAGCAGCGATGTATTTCTGCATTTGATATTCGAGGAAAGCATCACTTTCTGAGATTAGGTAGATCGTACCGGTAAATTTACTCCAGCAAGAAAGCTAATGGGGAAATGGTGCTAACCCTGTTAGAAAGTGAAGGGCGGGTAGCGAGAATCGAACTCGCACAGCCAGCTTGGGAAGCTGGTTGAGGGGCAGTCGGGAACCAGTGGTTCAATAGGATTAGCGGCTTAGAAGGTGGGTGATATTCCCACAATTTCTTCCCACAACATCTCAATCTGGCTACCTTTCACATCCTGCTTTAGGAATCCGGCGTTGCTTACGGAATTTTCCTTCCACAGCTCTCGTAACCCTCCGCGATTACAAGAAAAAGCTCCATCCCGAAAGATTCATTGGGACAGAGCTTTTCAATGTCTTCTATCAGTTCTTTCTATTTCAAGAATAACATCTTTCCAACCTTTGTAAAGTTGGCTGCTTGAAGGCGAGCCATATATACCCCTGTGGAAACAGGTTGTCCCTCATCGCTCAAGCCATTCCATTTCATCTCATACCAACCAGCGGCCTGGTAGGTAGACTCCATGGTTCTAACAACATTTCCACGAATGTCATAGATAACTAATGAAACATGGGCATCCTCAGGGATACCATATCTCAGGGTTGTACTTGGATTAAACGGATTGGGATAATTCTGTTGAAGTATGTACTCCGTGGGAAGTTCTACTAAACCAGCCACCGATACATAACCAACAGTAAATTTGAAGGTTGCAGATATTGTAGACAGTGAATCTGAATCTGTTGCAGTCACTCTCCACCAGTATTCCATATCAACGGTCAATGCTTCCGTCATCTCATAACTGACATCAATATTAGCATTAATCACATAGACAACATCTGTAAAACTGGAGTCTACTGCTATCTCAAGTGTGTATGTAGCATAATCCATAGGGTCAGGATCTTCTGCATGCTCCCATAAGAAAGATGGTAGTTCAGATAAACCAGCCACATCATCCTCCGGGCTCACCAGAGTAAAACCTGCTGGTGCTTCGGGTGCTAGATCTGTCCAGAAAAAGGCTTCCTCAGAGTGTGATAAACCGCCATTCTCATCCATTGCAATAACATTCCAATTATACATGGTGTTATCTTCAAGTTCTCTAGGTAATATCACTGCATGGGTATCAGTTAATACGGAGTCATACTCAATACCATCACCCCACCAATGCATCTCGTAGCTAACACCATCATGAGGATCTATATCGAAACTGGGGGTCCAATGCATCTCAGGTGTGAGCGTTAGCACCATGACAGAGTCAGGAGAGATTACATCCACCACACTGGGGTTGTCATTTACCGTGTTAATGGCAAAGCTTTGATAGTCCCCTGTATTCACTGTAGTAGCTCCTGCCAGATCAATGGCTGTTACTTGCCAGTAATACACAACATTATCTACTAGAGCTTCCGGGGCAGTGAAAGTTGTATCGTCACCTGCATAGACTAATGCCAGGTTCTCCAGGTCTGTTCCAAGTACAAGACGATAAGAAGTATGGTCTCCTGCATCTCCTGAGCTTGAAGCTTGCCAGATAAATGTAGGCATTTGAATTGTCAGAACTTCTTCAGCACCAGGACTGAGTAAAATAAATGGTTCCGGAGGGTCATTATTGACATTCACCAGAAAGCTCCATACTGTACTCACCTGGGTTCCACCCAACTCATCAAGAGCTTCAACCTGCCAATAATAATTACCATCCAAAAGATCTGATAGCTGGTGATAGTTAGACATAACAGTATCTACTGCTTCCATGGTAGCTTCATCTTCACCCAGGAATACAGCATACTCTATGTAGTTGCCGTCCAGGTCAAAACTGGGTTCCCATACCAGCATGAGCTCAGCATTGGCAGTCCAGGCACCACTGTCTGGTGCCACTAAACTGAACACCTCTGGAGCATCATTCTCACTATTAGCATTGAAACTGGAGAACTCGGTGGTAAAGCTGGCTCCCTGCATATCCTCTGCAACAACCTGCCAGATGTACTCACTATTGTCCACGAGAGGTTCTTCAGCCGTGTACTGTGAAGCGGAACCTGCAAGCACTTCCATCAAGCCGAATACATCGGTACCATAGCGTAAAGTATAACACAAGGTATCCTGAAGGTCTGCATCACTGGATAAGGTCCAGGTAAAAGTTGGTGTCAGATCCGTCTCAGACTCAGCAACAGGTGTAAGTAATTCAAAAGGTTCTGGACTACTGTTTTCGATATTGGTCCAGAAAGTAGCTGTATCCGATGAGGTCACAGCTCCTGAATCATCTACAGCTGAAACGGTCCAATAGTAGACTATGTTTTCCTCAAGGTCTTCAAGGGGGATATAGCTTGTACCAAAGACTTCAGAGACGACTGCATCAGACAGGTCAGCTTCCATGCCCAGATAGAACTCATACCCTGTGATCACCTGCACAGCATTATTACCAGTTGATCCAGTGTCTTTGCTGAATCTACTTTTACCACTACCCCGTAAGGCTAGGGTGGCATCATCAGGATCACTTGAGGCTTCCCACAGAAACTCTGGGGTCAAGCTGGTCACCATCTCATCACTAACAGGATAGAGCAAACTGAACATCTCGGGGAGATCGTTGGTTGTATTTACAGTGAAACTCTGATAGCCACCTTCATTGAAAGTCTGGAGGCCTGAATAGTCTTCAGCGTAAACACTCCAGTAGTAACTTTCATTGTCATCAAGCTCCCACTCAAGTGTAAGCGTAGTATCCAGACCTGTCCAGACTGTATCCATGGCATCTGGCGATGTTCCGAATATCAAGTGGTACTCAAAACCATCATTCAAATCAGGATCACTGCTGGGTGTCCAACTAAAAGTGGGCATCAACTCGGTCACGACTTCTGACGGTGCTGGAAGCAGAAGGCTGAATGGTGCCGGAGCTTCTGCCAAACTGTTAGTCCAGAAAGTAGCTGTATCCGATGAGGTCACAGCTCCTGAATCATCTACAGCTGAAACGGTCCAATAGTAGACTATGTTTTCCTCAAGGTCTTCAAGGGGGATATAGCTTGTACCAAAGACTTCAGAGACGACTGCATCAGACAGGTCAGCTTCCATGCCCAGATAGAACTCATACCCTGTGATCACCTGCACAGCATTATTACCAGTTGATCCAGTGTCTTTGCTGAATCTACTTTTACCACTACCCCGTAAGGCTAGGGTGGCATCATCAGGATCACTTGAGGCTTCCCACAGAAACTCTGGGGTCAGGTTCACCACCATCTCATCATAGCTAGGATAGAGTAAGTTGAACTCCGTGGGGAGATCATTACCTATATTCACCGTAAAGCTATGGTAGCCGCCTTCGTTTTCAGTGGCGACACCCTCAAGATCAGCGGCGATGATTTTCCAGTAATAGGTCGTGTGATCCATGAGGGTTATGGGAAGTACGAAACTGGTATCAGAATCGACTTCAAACTCTTCTATTCCCGGTCCGGGTGTATCCAGATGCATCGTGTAGTTTATCTGATCCAACAAATCCAAGTTGGCTGAAGCCCGCCATAAAAATGTTGGCCCCAGCTCCGCTATGGTCTCGTCTGCTGCAGGATACAGAAGTTGAAAGGATCCTGGAGGATCATTTGTATTTTGGACAACCACTGTAGCACTATCTATAGTGTGATCACCCTGCGAATCGGTTGCCCTCAAGATTAAGATGTCTACTCCAGCATAATTGGACTCCGGTATCAAAGTGATAGATTGAGCCAAGGTATCATGCGTGTAGGTTACATGATCCAGACTCTCTTCAAGTGCAATACTTATAGACTCCAACGGATCCAAATCATCACTAAGGATTGCACTCAGTTCAATGGTATAGGATTCATCTTCATTCCAGGAGATTTGATCCGGGAGGGTCCATTGAGGTGCCTGATTAGGTACAGCCGATAACACTTCTGACTGCTCACCTTCATATCCGAATGTGTCCACGCAGCTCACCGCGTAGTAGTAGCGGGTCCCATTGGCCAGACCAGTATCCAGATAGTCCACTTCAGCCGCTGATAGCTGGATAATCAGTGTTTCCGGGTTTGGAGATTCAGCGCGATATATGTTGATGAATTCCACGGCAGGATTATCAAGTGTCCAGCTCAGGTTGGCACTTTCATGGCCATGAGATACTGAAAAATCACTTGGTGGATCAGGTAAC
>JAOZSM010000190.1 GCA_029939675.1 Fidelibacterota bacterium | reverse complement strand
TCATCTTTCATTGTGAGAAAAAATGAAAATTAGTGCTCAAGAAGAATATGGTATTCGGTGTCTATTGCATATTGGGCGCACAACTGCAAGTGGCGGAAGCAGCATCTCTGCCATTAGTCAAGCTGAAAAACTGACCCCCTCAAATACTGCCAAATTAGTTCGAATATTGCGTATCAACGGTTTTGTTGAAAGCAGCCGTGGGAAGGATGGTGGATATACTTTGGCCAGGGCTCCTGAAGATATCGTATTGAGTGAGGTTTTTGAGGTTTTGGGAGGCAAACTATTTGGCCCGGGGTTTTGTGATCACTATGCCGGAACCGGATCTGTCTGCACCCATTTTAATCATTGTACGGTTCGATCGTTTTGGTGTGCTATTCAGTCTGTGCTTGATCATGTCCTGGGGCAAACCACTCTGAAACACTTGATGGATCCCACAGGATTAGGCTGGTGGGAAACCTGTTTGACGGCAGACCCCTTGATTTCAAAAACCACAACACACTAATATACAATAGTTTATGATAGCTTACTTATTTCAGCCTGATCCCCAGATGTGATATTTCTCACTTGGGGAAATAGAATATTACAATTGTCATATTTATAATACATAGCGACGGTTTTCTCTCTATATTAGCGGTTGAATTAATTGATTTGATATTTTACAAACGAAAAGTGACTTAAAAATCTGCAGGTAAAAACTGTTATGAATGCAAAACCAAAATCTATTGCCCGTATCCTGATTGTCGATGATGAACCGGATATCACTCATCTTTTTGAGAATTTCCTAGGTGATCTTGGCTACAAAATATTTACTGCAACAGTACCGGAAACGGCGATTGAAATATTTGAGGAAGAAGATATTGATGTCGCTGTTCTTGATATCAATATGCCCCGCATTAGTGGTTTAAAATTATTAGAGCAGTTTAAGCAGACCAACCCTGAGCTTATTGTAATTATGGTAAGCGCCATTCAGGATACTGATATTGTTGTTAAGTGCATTCAACATGGAGCCTACGATTACCTTGCCAAGCCGATCATTGATCTCAATCAATTGCAGATCAGAATAACCCGTGGTCTTTCAGAGAAAAGGATTCGCAGCGAGAACATTGCTCTGCGGAAGGAATTGAAACGGCATACTGATTATCTTGATATTGAAGCTCACTCTGCAATCATGCAAAAAATCCTGGAAAAGATCAGCACGGTAGCAGACTATAATACAACTGTTTTGCTAACAGGTGAGTCAGGAACGGGTAAAGAAGTTGCTGCTCGATTGGTTCATTCCCAGAGTCGTAATTCCAAGGGTTCATTCATCCCCATCAACTGTGGGAGTATTCCCGGGACCCTGCTTGAAAGCACTTTGTTTGGGCACGAGAAAGGGGCCTTCACAGGTGCCAATGAGCGTAAGAATGGTGTGTTTGAAGAATCACACAATGGGACAATTTTTCTGGATGAGATTACTGAGACCACCCCTGAATTCCAGATTCAACTACTCCGCGTACTTGAAACTAGTTCAATTCGTCGGGTCGGTAGCAGTGTAGAGATACCTCTCAAACTTCGGGTTGTAGCGGCTACCAATCAAAACATAGAAGATTTAGTGAAAGCTGGCCGTTTTCGGGAAGATTTATACTTTAGGTTAAATGTGTTTCATATCGAGATCCCCCCGCTGAGGGATCGCAAAGAAGACCTTCCGGTGATCATTGATTACCACTTAAAGCGACTCTCAAGTGCCATGGGTAAAAAGGTCACTCAAATTGCACCAAAGGCCTTTCAGGTCTTCAATAACTATGAGTGGCCAGGGAACATTCGCGAATTAGTGAATGTGCTGGAAAATGCCATGATTATGTGCAAAGGTGATTCTATTGCGGTCTCTGACCTGCCAGCTCACCTCCTTCACGGTAAAAGCACCATGAGCTTTCAGAGTGAGCAACAGATTGAAAAATATGCCGAAGCCAAGGAAGAGTTTGAGAAGCTTTATTTTCAAGCTCTGCTCCAGCATTCTGAATTAAACATTAGCAAAGCTGCTCAGGCAGCTGGTTTAAGTCGACAACACCTTCATTTAAAATTAAAAAAGCTGGATATTCAAAACTGATTTATATCCTCAGTGTCGCTGCTATCTGTAATATAATAGCGACACTTTTCATAATTTCCCCTTTTTACATCCCATAAATGATGGTTAGATTGCGTAGCGTAATGCATTATTGACAGTCTTTACGTTTTGAGTAAATAAATGGAATTAGTTAAGCATAAATCAGATACAAGTATCGAAGAAATCCAAGCTGGAAGTATTGCTGAGATATACAGCACTTTCGGGTTGGACAGAACCAGTCTAAAAGGTATAGCTTCGTTTGCTACTGGTATTGCACTTAAAATTTCAGAGGAGGTTTGTCAATTCCATCGGGTTGTGCCAGTGGAGGAGAGGGAGGATGGTACAGTAGTTCTGGCCATGGCTGACCCTTTGGATATGGTGGCCCTGCAAATCATCCGGAGCAAAATCGGTAAAGAAGTTGTTACTGTCTGGGCCGAACCGGAGGATATTGAATTTGCCATTGGTACCATTTTCTCTGACAAAAATGCGTTTGAAGATACGCTTCAGGATCTGGTTGAAGTTGAAGAGGAGCTTGATGAGGAAGAAGAAGTCGATGAAGATAGCATTGACATTTTACGCACTCAGGCCACAGATGCCCCTGCGGTTGTATTTGTCAACTCACTATTGGTCCAGGCGATTCAGGAACGCGCCAGCGATATTCACATTGAGCCTCAGGAGAATAACCTTCGAATTCGTCTAAGAATTGATGGAATGCTCCGGGAATTTCCGCCTGCCAGCCGGCGATTACAATCTGCCGTTATCGCCCGAATCAAAATCTTGGCCGATCTTGATATTGCTGAACGTCGGGTACCTCAGGATGGTCGGGTAAAGTTTAAGATCATGGGAAGAAGCGTTGACGTAAGATGTTCAACAATTCCCGGTATTTATGGTGAAAAGATCGTGATGCGAATTCTGGATCAGGGATCAACATCTTTGAATATCGATGATCTAGGTCTACCTAAAGATAAACTGGCCCTGCTTAAGGAAAAGTCCAAGGCTGCAACAGGAATGATCCTGGTGACAGGTCCCACGGGATCAGGTAAGACCACGACCCTCTATTCGGTCCTGAATTATGTAAATAGCCCTCAGTTAAACATTATTACAGTTGAAGATCCAGTAGAATATCGACTTGCCGGGATCAACCAGGTGCAAGCGCGTGCAGCCGTGGGCTTAACTTTTGCTTCTGCATTGCGCTCTATCCTTCGTCAAGATCCTGATATTGTTATGGTAGGAGAGATCCGAGATCTGGAGACAGCGGAAATTGCAGTCAAAGCTGCACTCACCGGTCACATGGTTTTAAGCACTCTACATACCAACAATTCTGTTGCTACAATTATCCGCTTGCTTAACATGGGGATTGACAAATACTTGATTGTATCCTCAATATCAGTCATCGTAGCTCAACGATTGGTCAGAAGAATTTGCACAGGTTGCCGGGAACCAATTAAGCCCTCGGCTGATATTACCGCTTTTTTGAATCGTCAGGGTGTGGATGTAAGTAAAGATACTTATTACAAAGGTAAAGGTTGCAAACAGTGTTCTGGATCGGGATATTGGGGTCGGTTTGGTATTCATGAAATGTTATTTATGGATGGAACTATCAAGGAACTAATCATAGCAGACGCCTCAGAATCAGAGATTCGTAAAGCAGCAGAGGAAGCTGGTACCCTATCTATCTTTATGGAAGGTATTATGCGTGCTCGTGCTGGAATAACAACTTTGGAGGAAATCATTAGGGTCGCCTAATAATATTTATGGGTAACTTTCGCTATATTGCAGTTGATATGAAGGGTAAACGCCAGGAGGGTACTCTGGGTGGTTACACACGGGAGGAAGTAAGCGCTGAGCTTCGTAAGCGAGGACTTAAACCGGTTAGTGTTGAGCCTGTCCGAGGTAAAAAACGTAGTTGGAAACTAAGCGAGATCAATCTTACTCCTCCAAAGGTTAATCCTGCTCTCAAGGTTATATTTTTCAGGGAATTATCAACACTGCTCGATGCAGGTATCCAATTGGTTGATGCAATATCAATTGTACAATTACAATTTGATGATAAAATTTTTCAAGATGCACTGGGGGATATTCTAGTTTTTGTAAAGGCTGGCCATCCCTTTTCTGACGCTCTGGCTGAACACAAGAATATTTTTCCAGGATTCGTTATTTCACTGGTCCATGCAGCCGAAATGGGCGGTGGTCTAGATCAGATATTAAGTCAGATTGCCATTTATATTGAGAAAGAAGATGATGTTCGGAAACGACTAAACTCGGCAGTAGCCTACCCTAAGTTCATTGCTGGATTTTTCGCTGTAGTTCTCGCAGGTGTCATGTTTGGGCTCATGCCAAAATTTGCTGATATTTTTGATAGTTTTGGGGCCAAACTCCCAGCCTCAACTCAGATAATGATCGATATTAGTGAGTTCATGAGTACCTATATTGTATTGGAGGCAATTATCGGTGGAGGTATCTGGATTGGCTTTAAAGCTTTTAAATCCTCACCAGGGGGACGTATGTTTATCGATAAGCACATTTTCAAGCTCCCTGTTGCCGGTCATATTATTCATAAATCATTAATATCAAGGTTTGCTAAGACTCTTTCCGTGCTGATCCGAGCGGAAGTATCCATAATTAATGCCCTGAAAATTGCGGGTGATACCTCAGACAATGTTTATATCAAGCAAATTACAGAAAATATTGCCACTCAAATTGCCCACGGTCGGAGCCTGGGCGGACAATTAGCAAAATATAATGACATCTTCCCCGTAATGGTAAGTTCTATGATCTCGGTTGGTGAAAAATCTGGAGCTTTGGCTGTTATGTTGGAGAAAATCTCTGAGTTTCACGAAGCTGATTTTAATGCCTCTGTCGATAAACTTTCAAAAACCATTGAACCCATTGTTATGGGTGGTTTGGGTGTAATCATTAGTATTATCGTTGTGACCCTTTATTTACCAATTTTCCAGATGAGTTCTGCTATTCATTAGAAGCCCCATCCACCCTTATTGCTCCAGACTCATATACCATATGTCTATTTTGCTCGTCCTGAAGCTTTGTTTCTGCACACTACAAGAAGCATAATACTGATTGTTTTTGCCTAAACAAAACAGATTAAGGAACATTAATATATCTATTATCATCAATAGCACCACCTTATATTCTTATTATTAGATATATATGATATTATACTGCGGTATACATTCTATTATTATTTCATGTATCAGTAACATTACGAATACATCTTTTCATTAAACAACTAACAATTTCAATTATGGCATTGCCAATATACATAATCCTAAAGGGTTTTGGTAAGGAAGAACTTTACATCTTATCATGCTGTATTTGCTACCTTTATTTCTTATTTTGCTATTCGCCCAATAATACTGTCGGATTCTTAAGCTGCCTTCTTTATTCTAGAGCAATACGTTAGATATTTATGACACTTATATCAACCCTCCAATTTGTTTTGAATTTATATATTACATTATTGTAATAGCGCATTTTTATGCTACATTTCTAACATAATGTTATTTATATATGTATCGTGATTATTTTTTATTGGCACATCCTTTGAATATAATATGTGCCGTGATGAAAATAAAAATCTCACATGAGAACAAAGCAACAACGCTTGAAAGCAAAAAACAAACATCCTTAGAGGAGGATACTAGAATGAGAAAGAATAGTGGTTTTTCATTAGTTGAGTTAATGATCGTAATCGTAATTATTGGCGTTTTAGCTGCAGTAGCAGTGCCGATTTATAACAACAATGTAACCAAAGCAAAGATGAGTGAAGCCGACGCAACCCTGGGTAGCATCCGGACTCAGCTGCGTGTTTATTATGGCGAAAATGGTGAATATCCTAC
>JAOZSM010000189.1 GCA_029939675.1 Fidelibacterota bacterium | reverse complement strand
CCATCATCAACAACACCATCATCAACAACACCATCATCAACAACACCATCATCAACAACACCATCATCAATACGCGTGATATTATCATATCCACCAATACCATTGTCGTCATGAATCATCCCATCGTGGTATGGTTTATCAATCACAATAATTCCGTGAATATGATTTGGCATCACAACAAATTTGTCTAGATACACAAACGGAAAATGATTGGGAATTTCAGCCCAGTATTGGTCTGCGAATTCCCCAATATCGTTTAATTGCATTTCCCCATTTTTAACATCACCAAAATAGCATTGTCTATCTTTTGTACATATCGTGATGAAATAGGACCCATTCCATGAATAATCCCAGTTCTGCATCCGGGTTGATTCTGTCCGATATTGATTATTGAAGAGATTCACAAATATTCCTGGCAATGCGAATTTTTTTAAATTCTTTATCCATTTTCCGCTACGTCAAATTTCTCTTGGTAAGATAACTAATCAGGGTTCCATCCATACCGGGAACACGATCCCAGGAATCAGTATCCAGTGAAACCCCAACAACAGCTGAGGTAGGCATTGCTTCGCGGAAATCTTTACTCAAATGCCAGGCCAGAGCGTTAAAAGTGGGGTTGTGGCCAAAAAGGATCAAGGTATCAACGGCATTGTCAACAAGGGAAATGATTTTCAGAGCCCGGTCGATACCACCAAAGTGATAAAGAGACTCATGAGTTACGATCTCGACCTGTTCATAATGTAAAGCTTTGGCGAAGATCTTCGCTGTTTCCAAAGCCCGGCAAGCTGGGCTGGATAAGATCAAGTCAACCCGCCTAACCTTTTTAGCGAGATGTTCTGAAATAAGAGTGGCTTTTTCGATCCCATAGTCAGCCAGGCAACGATTAAAATCGGTATGGTCAGGAGCATATTCAACCGCTTTTGAGTGCCTGATTATGTATAGTTTCTTCATGTTATGTTCACCTCAATTGGATTGGCAAAACATAGCATAAATGGGATAGGAACGATAGTGGATTTTTTGCATGTTGCAGAGGGCGCAGAGTCGCAAAGATGGTTTCTATGCGACTCTGGGCGCGAGCGGAGAAGTTTAGATCACTCCAAATTGCTGACCGACTTCAATGAATGCGGTAATAGCTTTATCCAAATGTTCTCTGGTATGGCCGGCACTGATCTGGACCCGGATCCGGGCTTCACCCTTGGGGACAACCGGGAATGAAAAGCCAATGACATAGATTCCCCTTTCCAGCATTTCAGCAGCCATGTCCTGGGCTAATTTGGCATCACCCAGCATAATGGGCACAATGGGGTGTACACCCGCTTTGATATCAAAGCCCGCAGCAGTCATTTTCTCTCGAAAATAGGCCGTATTCTCCACCAGCTGCTCTCTCAATGCTGGTGTTTCGGAAAGGAGATCAATCACTGCAATACTGGCTGCAGTAATGGCCGGTGCCAGGGTATTACTGAAAAGGTAGGGACGCGATCGCTGACGCAGCAGATCTACGATTTCCTGACGGGCAGCCGTAAACCCGCCACTGGCCCCTCCCATGGCTTTGCCCAGAGTTGAGGTAATAATGTCCACCCGACCCATAGCCCCTTTAAACTCATAGGAGCCGCGACCCGTAGGTCCAAAGAATCCCGTGGCATGTGAATCATCAACATGCACCAGAGCATCATATTTTTCAGCCAGATCACAAATTTCATCAACTTTGGCCACATAACCATCCATGGAAAAAATCCCATCGGTGGCGATCAAGCGTGTCCGAGCACCCTGGGTCTCTTTAAGAATTGCTTCCAGTTCTTCCATATTGTTATTGGCATAGCGATACCGTTTAGCTTTACATAACCGCACCCCATCAATAATTGAGGCGTGATTCAACTGATCTGAAATAATGGCATCATCAGGACCGAGGATCGTTTCGAACAAACCTCCATTAGCATCAAAACAGGAGGAATAAAGAATGGTGTCATCCATTCCAAGGAACTCCGATATCTTGGCTTCCAACTGTTTATGAATACTCTGAGTCCCACAGATAAACCTGACGGAGCTTAAACCAAAACCCCATTTTGCCAATCCATCCTGAGCTGCTTTAATGAGAGCGGGATGGTTTGAGAGACCAAGATAATTGTTGGCACAGAAATTCAATACTGATGTTCCGGCTACTTGTATTTCAGCGCTCTGTTGTGACTCAATAACGCGTTCTGCCTTGTATAAACCAGCAGATTTGATCTCAACTAATTCATTACTTAAACGTTCTTTAGCTGTGTTCATAACGACTCCTGATCTCTGGAATTAAATAGTCTGAGAAGGCTTTGTCCAAATCGTGAATGGCTGACCAACCCCAATCCTGGCGCGCCTGATCATCATTCACATCAGCTGGCCAACTATCAATAATAGATTGACGATTATCATTGATCACAAACTTGACATCAGCCTCAGGGAAATATTCCTTCAATTTGGTAAAAAATTCTCCAGCAGAAGGATTGAAGGCTTTAATATTATAGACTGTTTGGGTTAAGGTGTTCTGCGGGGCTGCCATGAGTAATTCGATGGCAAGAATGGCATCGGTCATGGTCATAAACGGAATAGTGGCATCCTCCCGAACAAAGCAATCATAGTGCTCACCTTTTGCGGCAGCATGAATCATCTCAGGGGCATAATCACTGGTTCCGCCGGCTGGTAAGGTTTGAGCGCTGATAATCCCCGGAAAGCGAATGGCTCGGAAATCGACCAAACCTTTGGAGTCTGTGGCAGACAAACGTTTATAGTAGTAGCCATAATAGTCGCCCAGGCTTTCGCAGTATAGCTTATTACAACCATACATGGTTTGGGGATAGCGATAATCATCCTCGTGGATGGCACCTGCTTCAGATTTTTCGGATAATGATGGAAGGCCATAGACTGCAATAGAGCTGGGGAAAAAGAATTTTACCGGTTTCCCACGACTCTGAGCCTGTTCCATAGCCAGATCCAGCAGATTGAGGGTTCCATCTACATTGACCTCATGGGCAATCACGGGAGAAAACTCAGCGCGAGTACTGAGAAGGGCTGCCATATGATAAATGGCTTCAATTTCGTATTGAGCATTGATCCGCTCCAGCAGGTTCTTGTCCAGAATATTGCCCACCAGACAATCTTGAGTACGCTCCTGCACATATTCATCCGGCATATTCAAATCGACACCAATCAGGTTTGTAACGCCCTCTTTATGCAAAGAGCGTACTAATCCGTGACCAATTTCACCATTTACACCTGTGATCAGAATGACAGTTTTACGCATTGATCCTCCAATGTTTTTTTACCGCAACGTGTGTTTTCCGGTGGAGTTGATACTGGCTAGAATCGCAGTAATCAGAGCTGGACCCGCACGTTGAGATTTTAGATAAGGTGGGTTAAATGCAAAAAGTCCCCGGCTGAGATCAGCAGAGGGACTTTTAAATAATTAAACCAATTAGCAAAGGTCGGAAGACTTTATTCGGTCTCGGTCTCAGCCTGGTCCTTATTCAAGTATTCATTAATGGCTTCATTGAACGTTTCCAGGGCTTTAACCGGGAGAGCATCAATATTGTCATTGATGCGACGGATCACCATCCGGGTACTGCTGGCATTGGTTTTAACCGTGGTAAGTTCCTTGGACATGGTAGCCAGGGACTTAGTCATCAACGTTTCCGAAGAATCGATTTTGGTTGAAAATTCTGTAATCGAATAACTCAACGTTCCCAATAGAGAGTCCATCTCGGCTAGGGCTGCCCGATCGTTCATGAGCAGTGAGTCCAGCATGGTAGCGATACTGGCTGAAAGATCATCAAACAGTTGAGCTTGTTGTGCTTCGTTTTGGGCCTGTACGTAATCCACCGTTGCCAGGTTGAATTTGGCTGCCCCTCCTTCGGTAGGAATAAAACTCATGGTTGAGCAAGAACCCAGGATTAGTCCGCTCAGTAAGATTGTCATGGTAACTAGTCTGTTCATATAGAACCCCTTTTATTTGAAAAATGTTATGATGGCCAGCTATATATATTTACTACATATATCCAATTGGTTCGGAAAAATAGCGTTTGTCCTACTCAAGTCAAGAGAAAAGCAGAAATCATTCCACTCTACCCAAATAAATCCTGTAATTGGCATAAAAAACGATATAAACCGCAGTTTGTTTTTAAAGTATCTTGTCTGTATTCTATTTGCTTACAATTATTGACTAATAAATAGAGGATTTTAATATGGAATATCGTCGTTTAGGAAGTTCGGGATTAAAGGTCAGCACCCTCTCTTTTGGATCATGGGTCACTTTCAAAGCTCAGATAGATACTGGTCTGGCTGAGAAAATGATGGGAACAGCCTACGATGCCGGCGTCAACTTTTTTGATAATGCTGAAGTCTACGCCAATGGGGCTTCAGAGGAGATCATGGGTTCAGCATTGCAAAAACTGGGGTGGTCCCGGGATACCTATATTGTTTCTTCAAAAGCTTTCTGGGGTGGACAATTACCCACTCAAAAGGGCTTGAGTAGGAAGCATTTAACTGATGCCTGTCACGCTGCTTTAAAACGCCTGCAAGTTGATTACCTCGATCTGTTCTTTTGTCACCGACCGGATGAAGAGACGCCCATTGAAGAGACTGTCCGCACCATGACGGACTTGATCCACCAGGGCAAGATTTTGTATTGGGGTACTTCTGAGTGGACCGCCCAGCAGATCATGGAAGCCTACGGTATTGCCAGGCAATATGGACTGATCCCTCCCACCATGGAGCAACCTGAATACAACATGTTCCGTCGGGATAAGGTTGAGTCGGATTTTCGGCGTCTTTATACTGAGATCGGGTTAGGTACGACGATCTGGTCGCCCCTGGCTTCAGGTATCCTTACCGGAAAGTACAACGGTATCGTTCCTGAGGACGCTCGGGTAAACCTGCCGGGTTATGAGTGGCTAAAGAAGAGTTTTGAATCAACAGAGGGCCAGGAAAAGATTCAGAAAGCCGGTGAACTGCAAAAGATCGCTGATGAAATTGGCCATTCCCTGACCAATATGTCAATTGCCTGGTGTGCGGTCAATCCAAACGTAAGCACGGTAATTTTAGGGGCCTCAAAGATGTCTCAGTTGGAGGAAAATCTAAAAGCTCTGGATGTTGTGCCATCCTTAACAGCTGATGTGATGGAGAAGATTGAGGAAGTCTTGGGCAATAAGCCTGAGCGACCACCACAGTTCTAGGGGGGTGGCAATATAGTCTCCCCCTCGGGGGAGATGTCCGTCTTGTCCCGGCGTAGCTGAAAGCGAAGATGGAAGGACAGAGGGGGGTTCAGGACTAAGCAAAGAGTCAAGATTTAATACCAGAGGACAAACCCACCCCGGATCGCTACACGATCCGACCCTCCCAAAGGGAGGGTGAGTTCCTGCCTCAGGTTATTCGCTGCTTTTTTTCCAAGATTAGTGTAATTTGCGAAATTAGTGGTTCGCTTTAAAAATTGCTTACTCCAGCAGAAAATCCAGTTTCTCAACAAAATCACCCTCTGAGCTGGGTTCGATGGTAAAGTAAAGTTTTTCAGGGACGGAATTCATCTGAAGGAATTCGAGCTGAGACTCATCTACCCACACTTCATAGCTACCGGGGGGGATTTCCATGGAATAGTAGGAGCCGTCTGCGAAGGTTCTTAGAGTTTGTTCAAAATCTCCTTTATCAGATTTTACATGAATCATAAGACCTGAAATAGGGACAAATTCTCCAGCACGTACACGATCCACACGACCTGAGATTACACCAATAGTATATAGCGGAACATCAACACGTTTATATTGATTCGGATCCGTAACAATCGAAAACTTTTTTATAACCGGTGTGATGCTTAGGTTTTGTAGCAGGGCTTCATTCACATAAAAATTATACGAACGATAGGGCTGTAATTGGGTTAGGCGGTTTATTCCATGAAAATTAATACTTCGTGCCGAGGAATTGGCGATGGCAACAG
>JAOZSM010000030.1 GCA_029939675.1 Fidelibacterota bacterium | reverse complement strand
CCCACCAAATTGACCAGGTCCTAAAACATAAAGTCTTGGGAGCTGTTTTTCATGAATATGGCTGGCCACAACTTCCCCGGTAAAGATCATATGATCCCCGGTTTTCTGAGAACCAATTAACCGACATTCATAATTTGCGCTGGCCTCACTAAGCAAAACGCCATCAATCACTGCAGTTGGCTGAATTGCTGTACCTAATGCTTTCAATTTGTCCATGTCCCTCCCGGAGTTTGATCCGAAAAAGTCAACTTCAGCAGCCATCTGTTCAGACGGAATACTGATGACAAACTCGTTTTGCTTGCTGAGAAGCTCATAAGTATGGCGCTGATATCCCACAGAAACTGCCAACAGAGTGGGCTCAATGGAAGTCTGCATGACCCAGGCTGCTGACATGGGATTGAAACCGCCGTCAGGCGCTTTTACGATCACGATATATACTGGTTCAGGATATTTTGCTGGACGGGTTTCACCATAAGGTTTTAGTATTTGCATGCTCACATGTTAATCATTCAGCTAATAATTGCCACCAACAAAACTGTAGTCCCTGGCTTAGTTAAGAGTGTCATCTACCCCGGGAAGGGTTCACGCCCGTAGTGGTAAGGGCGTGGTTACTCTATTAGTAAAGTATTGATAATTAGTACGCTGTATAATAAATAATTTCATATCCGTTATTTTTGACTTTAGCAAAGAAAAGGATGGTCTTAGGCCTAATTCACACTAAATTTTTGCGGTTTAGCAATCATTGGTTTACACAATGAATGTGTGTACAAAAAATGTTGAGTAACTTTTAAACAAAATAAAGGGGAAAATGCAATGGATGTGAAATTAAAACAACAGGCTAGTGCCATTACAGAGTTGACTTTTGACCTACTTCGTTGCTGTGAGGCCAAAGAGAAATTATTTGCAAAAGAACATGGGCTCAAAGTTGCTGAGTTTCGTTGTCTAAGAATTGTAGAAGCTGGAAAAACATACTCGGTGCAGGAATTGGCCAGTAGTATGCACCTTTCACCCAGCCGCCTGACCCGCATTATCGATGGTCTCTTTGCTGAGAAATTAGTAGATCGGGTCCAGAGTATTGAGGATCGTCGGTTTGCTAAAATTAGCCTGACGAACAAAGGCCAGACTCTGGTTGGTAAGCTGAAAGAAGAATATGCAGCCTTACACGGTGAGATGCTGAAAGATATTTCTGTTTCAGATCGCGATAAGATCTACCAGGGAATATCCTTGATGCAGGGATTGGTAAGCACCTGGTTGGTGAAGAACGTCTGATCCTATTAGAGCTTGTTTGAAAAAGTCCGGTGTTTCACCGGACTTTTTTGTTTTTAACCCGGAACATCTGGATGATCCGGGATTTGGTTTAACTAGAAGAAATGAGACCTGTTAAATGATGAAATTGGCAACCCTCTGCTATCTCAAAGATGGTGATAAGACTCTGATGCTGCACCGGGTCAAAAAGCAGGGCGACATGCATTTGGGAAAGTGGAATGGTCTAGGTGGTAAGCTGGAGAACGGGGAGACACCAGAAGCCTGTGCTGCACGAGAGGTTCTGGAGGAGTCAGGACTAACTGTCGCCAATCCTAACCTGAAAGGATTTATCACATTTCCAAATTTTGATGGTGCAAATGATTGGTATGTCTTTGTCTATCGCTATGACGAATTTGAAGGACAACTTATTGATTCACCTGAAGGGAATCTGGAGTGGATTTCCAATGAGAGATTGTCTGAACTCCCTTTATGGGAGGGTGACCGCATCTTCATGGAATGGTTGGACCAACCCGCTATATTTTCAGCGGTTTTCAAATATGAATCAGGAAGACTTCTTGATTGGAGCGTCACCTGGTATTAATGTATCATCTGGACTTTGCCTGCCTACGCAGGCGAGTGAGCGAGGCTTGTTACGAGACTGTCAATTTTAGGGAATAAAATGAATATAAAGAAATCTTTTTTACAACTTCTGATTCTGGTAACGCTGGTTCCTATGGCATCTGCCCAGATCAAATCTATTTCAGGGACCATTCGGAATGCCGCTACTTTGGAGCCCTTACCTTATGCCAATCTGGTCATTAAAGGTACTTATTTGGGTGGAACATCCAATGTTGATGGATACTTCTATCTGAGCGGTTTTGATCATGATAGTCTCCAACTGGTTTGTTCCTATATGGGCTACATAACTTATAGTGAACAGCTCATTTTTGTAGATGAAACTCATATAATTATCCCCATTGCCATGCAACCACTAACCCTTGGTGGTGAGGAAGTAGTGGTAGAAGATTCTCTTTTAGCTACACCGGAAATCAAGATTGTCTCTCAGATTCCAGGACCTGAACAACTGCAGCAGATTGATCTCAAAAATGCTGAAAACCTGGGCACTGAAGCCTTCTCTTATGAATTATCTGCACCTATTCGCTGGCTGCATCCTACGGGTGAATTAACCCAGTATATCATTGATGGAGTGCCAGTCGAAAATAGCCGGCATCTGTATAATGTTTATCCCACATTCAATCTGGATGCTGTTAAACATATCGAAGATCATCCAGCCGGAAATATAAAACAAACCTGCACGGATCAAGTTGGTGCCACCGAGCTGATCTATCGCGAAGGGAACCGTTCTGAAACGGATGTTCGGGCTATTCTGGGATTGGTTGAAAGTGGTTTAACCACTTCTGGACCTCATCCAGCAGGTGGGTCATGGTATTTCTCTGGTCGACGGGTGGATTTTGATGCCATATATTCCCTTAGTACAACCCAGTCAGATAGTGTCTATCGTCGTTTTAGACCGGATTACTATTTTTATGATCTCAATGGCAAGATCACGTTTGATGTTAGTGATAATACCAAAGTTTCCGGCAATATGTACCTTACTTTTGACAAGTTGCATTGGCTGGGAGATTATGGTAGAAGCGCTCATTCAAGCTGGTATAACGGATATATGTCTGCTCGTATCCAGCATCGCTTCAGTCATCGTCTTTCCACCCAGACCAACATTTTCAGCAAGACCTACCATAGTTTCTTAAGGGTTGATCAATTACCTCTGGGCCTATCCCGGACCCTGGATGGTGATTTTGTGAACAGCCTGAACACCTACGGTTTTTCCTCACATGCCGACTACTTTCTGGGGGGAAACAATATGGCTTCAGTTGGGATCAGCGTTGAAAATCTGTCATCAGAACTGGCTTTTGTTGATTCGAGCACGTCTGGAGTTAACTCCGGGTGGGTTATGAAGAGCAAGGCCGGATATCGTTATACTTTACCGTATAATTTATCCACCGATCTTGGTCTCCAGGCTGTATACTCTACTTTTTCTGAGAAACTGGCCGTTAATCCAAGTTTTTTGGTCAATTGGGAACCCTCAAATATTTATAATACCTATTTTTCTATGGTTCAATCCAGCCCGGTCATGCGGCATACTTCCATGTCCAATACCTTAAGCCAGCCTCTGTTTGATATTCTGATCCCGGCCGATAATTCCCTGCCCGTTCCTGAAAATATCAACCTTAGCCTGGGTGGTCGTTTCATGCCTATCATTGGTTATGATCTTCATGCTAGCTTTTTCTCGCTGAAGCTTACTTCTCCGACCTTAATGGATAGCAGTTGGGTGGGCCAGTTTGATGATCAGAGTAAATGGCTCTACGACTATAGTTCTGGAAATATCAATGGGTTTGATTTAGCCATTGAAAAACTCACACCCGGGATAAGGAGCATGGCTAAATACCGGTTCAGTAGAGCAAATATGACTGATGCGCAAGATGTCGTGAATCCTTTGTCAGGACATCGTGAACACGAATTCTATTTTATTCTGGATGGAAAAATGAAAGATAATATGGGCTACCGGATGGATCTGACGATTGCGTCTGGTAAGCGCTATCTTGAGAGTGATCAGAGCTGGGCCTGGTCTTCTGCCTATCATCGGATTGATCTATCCTTTTACAGAGATATCACCTGGGAACTTGTCGATGGCCGGGTTAGCCTGAAGCTGATCAATCTGACTGATACGCCCAATTTACAGTTTGATCAAGCTGCCTGGGTTATCAATAGTCTCCAGGACCGGGCTTTTGTACTATTGCCCTTTACGCCCACAATAAATTTTGATTTTGTTTTCTAATTCTGACGGCCTCACAAAAAGCATGTGACAGAACATGAATACCACCCTAACATCAATAACTATAGCTATTGATGCGAATACGGGCTATGTTCTTTAATATCATTACTTTGCGCCTCTGCGTACTCTGCGAGAGGGACTTTTTGCAGGATTGTCAGTCTGTTATACTAATTGGACTTCAAAACAGCATTATCATTTTAAGAAAATAAGCTGAAATAACGGATCAAGTCCCCTCCTGTCGTAGATCCCGCCGAAGGGGAACACGAAGTGTCTGGGGGAGGGGTTGGGCCCTGCCTGTCAGAAAATGATCACCCGGGAAGCTTATCCGGTGTCATAAGCAGGTCTTCCATGAGTTTGAGCTCGTCGATTCCAGAAATCAGTATTTCCGGATCGGTAATAAAATTCTTTTCATCCAACTTTTCGTTATAATCAATATTCTTCAGGATAAATTTAATAGTATTTAAGCGTGCCTGCTTTTTGTTGTCTGAGCGAATAATGGTCCAGGGGGCCACTGTTCGGTTGGTCTCTGATATCATCTGGAACTTTTTAACCGAATATTGATCCCAAAGGTTCTGAGCTTCCATATCCACGGGTGAGATTTTGTATTGCTTCAAGGGGTCGGTCTCGCGTGCCTTAAAACGGGCCAGCTGGACTTCCTTTGAGACAGAAAAATAAAACTTGAAAAGTTTAACCCCATCTTTCACCAGCATTTGTTCAAACAGGGGCACATCTTTCAGAAAGCGCTTGTTCTGCTCATCTGTACAGAATCCCATAATAGGCTCGACCATGGCCCGGTTATACCAACTCCGATCAAAAAGAACCATTTCACCGCTGGTTGGCAGATGCTGAATATAGCGTTGAAAGAACCATTGGTTCCGTTCCCGATCACTGGGCTTTTCCAGGGCAACCACCCGGGCACCACGCGGATTAAGATGTTCAGTGATCCGTTTGATTGTGCCGCCCTTACCGGCAGCATCACGTCCCTCAAAGATTAACAGCATTCGGAGATCGTGCTCTTTGACATGCTTTTGCAGTTTGAGCAGTTCAATTTGCAGTTTTTGCATCTCAATTTCATAATTAAGGGTCTTTTTCTTCACATAAACAGCAATTCGCCCTTTGCTGTCGGCTGCATGCATATTTTTTAAGGCTGTCCCTTCGTGCAGGTTGATCTTAACAGGTTTTTTAGTACGGGCAGTTGCTCCACTCGATTGAGCTGCTAGTGCAGTGGCCGGTTTTTGGGTTACAGGAGCTTGTTTCTGCTTGGTTGCCCGAGCAGTTCGACCAGGGCTGTTTGCAGGTTTTACAGGTGTTGGTTTTTTATCCATTTGCGTACCTCTTTGTGCTTAACCGATGAATCGACCATGTTTCCGGCGTTGTTTTTCCATTATTTTTAATTCCCGATCTCCAGTAATTACAACATCGTCGTTTAAATCAAAATCTAAAGTTCGACAACGACCACGGTAACGAACCGAGTTCAGGACCAATTTCATGGTTTCCAATCGAGCAAGATGTTTGCTGTCAGACCTGATGATATACCAGGGAGCTTCTTTCGAATTGGTTTTTTGAAGCAATCTGAACTTCTTTTCAGTAAACTCATCCCATAGATCCTGGGCTTGCAAGTCTACTTCACTGAGTTTCCACTGTCGTAGTGGATCATTCATGCGCCTTTGGAAACGACGATTTTGTTCTTCCTTTGAAACAGAAAAATACAGTTTCAGTAAAATTGTTTTGCCATCACTGATGAAATTCTGTTCATAGGTATTTATGGTCTTAAGAAATTGGCGATATTGGGTTTGTGTGCAAAAACCCATAACAGGCTCAACCAGGGCTCGATTATACCAACTTCGATCAAAAAGAACGATTTCACCAACTGCAGGAAAGCGCTCGATATAGCGTTTTAGATGTAATTCAGATTGTTGTCGATGAGAGGGCTTGCCAGGCACCTCGATGCGGTATCGCTTTTCATTCATGTAGCGGGTCATACGCCGAATAGTGCCGCCTTTTCCTGAAGCATCCCGACCATCAAAGATTATGATCATCTTTTTTCCGGTTTGCTCGATATGCTGTTGCAGCTTGATTAATTCAGCCTGAAAGGGTTTTAGTTCCTCATTCTGCTGGTATTTATCCAGAGCCGCATCGACGATACGTCGTTTCTGCTTTTTCTTAAGCGCATCCTTGATCTCATCCATTCCGGCTTTACCGAAAGATGGATCCATCTTTTTTTCAACTTTGCTGATAACTGAGCGGATGGTTTCAGTTGGCTTTGAATCTGGTACGGTGGTTTCTTCCGGGATGATTATTTCGTTATCATTATTCACTTATTGTACTCCAGTCTCAATAGATTTGTGATAATATCAGAATAGTACTCAACAGAGAAACAATTGAGTACTATTCTGACTGTAATTATCCCCCTGACTATCTCAAGAAAGCGTCTGAGTGATCAGCACTTTCTGACTGTAAATCTAATTAAATTCGTCGAACAGAACCTTGTAGGTTACATAGGAAATGCTCTTGGCATCAACTCCGGCCGGCAACTTGACCTCAACCCGAAACAGTGATGATTCATTGGATGAGAGTGAACTCTCAGAGATAACACCGGAGTAAAAAGAATATGGCTCGCCACTGATAAATGAGGAGTCCTGAGCAATAATGTTGGTCCGTCTATCATGCAGTCTGAATCTCACCCGTACAAAATCCGCCCGTCGCAGACCTTTATTCTTGACCTGTCCAATAAAAACTCGACTGTCAGCATGACGCTGGTCCTCAAAATCACCCTTAAGGACTACGTCAGCATGGAGGCGGTCATAAGGTTTTAGCTCTTTAATATTCTCCTGAACGAGGGACAGGGTGCCAATATTGGTCTGTACAATGATTTTATCCAGGTCTTCTGAGATGATTTTGCCTTGTACGACGGTCCCGTTTTTAAGGGTTATTTCACTAATATTTTCAGGAAAATTTACCAGGCGTTTGATCTCTTTTCGAATTCGTGGTGCACTCAGATCGTCATATTCCCGTAGTTGGACCCGCATCCGATCCATTTCATCCTGGATCGCCTGGATCTCTTTCCTCATTTCTTTAACTGCTTCTTCGCTAGCCTCAACTTTTAGTTCTGGCTCGAAAAATTCTTCTTTATCTGATCCCTTACTGGTCCCATCACTATTATTTTGACTCAAGCCTAATAGTGGTAATAGCATAATTACTAGCAGGGACAGGAGTTTCAGACTAGATCTTAGCGTAGTCATTATTCACGCTCCCACGTAGCCTGGGTTGAGCGGGCTACATGTTGTAATTGTTGTTGTAATGCAGGGTTATCAATAGTCAGAACCAGGTCACGAATGTCATCATAGAAAATAAAATTATCCGGGTTTTCCAGAATCTCAATCAGCTGTTTGGTAATATCCGGATCTTTATAAACAGAAAGTGATTTAATCGCTCGTTTACGAAAACGGCTGGGCATCTGATCGTCACGGGCCACTTTAACCATGGCCATTTTCAGCTCTGGATCATCAAAATTGCCCAGTGCTCGTGTGATTGCGTCCAGCATGGAGTAGTAAGTCGCCTGTTCATTATGCAAAGCGTCGATCAAGCTGGAAAGCAGACGCTCATCTTTCATCTCATCCATAATTGAGATGGCGTAGGTCTTAACCTGCTTCTGGGTTGCCGGGTTATCCAACATCTGTGCCAGAAGGCGGGCAATGGCAGGATCATTTTTAGTGGCTAATATCTCTACTGCCAAATTTCGTATACCAATATCGATCTTCTTATTGGAGGCAATTGACATAAGGATCGGTACGACCCTGGCATCATCCATTTTGCCCAGCGTGAGGGTCAAATTTTGTAGAAAGGAAGCATAATCTTCCTGGGCATCAGCATAAAGCTTAAGGATCATGGCAACTGAGCGTGCGTCAACCTGATCCTCGATGATAGTGAACATCTCATCTCTTACTGTGATGTAACCGACCCGGCTCTTTTGCATTGCCTGGAGAATGGTCCGTGTATTCTCAACATCTTTGGTTTTTCCCAGGGCCTTCAGACCGGTTTGAAAGAGCGTAAAGTCCAGGTCGCTGCCTTCTTTGAGCGAGTTTCGGACTGCCTGCAGGCCAATGGGATCATTAGATTCAATAACCTTCAATAAGGCAGCCTGGCGGATGTTTATGGGTAAACTTGGGTCACGATAGTAACTGATCAGGTTGTTTAGAGCTTTTTTCTCGCCATCACGATAATCACTATAACTCTGCGTAACCGTCAGGGTCGTTACTTCTCCAGATGAGCTGCAGCTGTTAAACGATCCGAGCATGATCCCCATGAATAGGATCATCAGTAGTAGTTTGGATAAATGCTTCATGTTGAAGTCCATTGATTTCTAATTAATAACGCGTGAAAAATATCAGATTAGTTTATGGATAATTCAGCTTGAAGTCAAGGTAATTCCCTTTGTTCCAAACGTTTAACTGGCCATTGTTTAAGTGATAGATTCACTCCATCAAAATAACCATAAGAGAAATATCTCAGGAAGTCACCAATGGTCAGAAAGCCATTTTCACCAAAGAATTTAAGCTTGGGATAATGAATGTGTCCAGTGATCATGTAGTCTATACCTGCCGCAAACTTATCCTCAGCCAGCGAATAATTCTTACGAATATTGTTGAGCAAGTATTCCGTGGTCTCATCCTTATATTTTTTCCGACTACGCTGGGAGAGTTTTTTGGCTAACCAGTGTCCCAGATTGGGATTGACAATCCAGCGAAAGAGCCAGATAAAAACGGGATGGCGCAGGACCATTTGTAGATAATGGTATTTCACATCATCTTCATCCAGACCATCACCGTGAACCAGGTAGAATTTCTTTCCGCTAAACTCAATGATTTCAGCCTGCTGGTAGATATTGATTCCCAGGCCCTCTGATATAAAATCACCCAACCAGTAGTCATGGTTACCCCCAAAATAGTGGATGGTTACGCCTGCTTCCACCAGCTCCTGCATTTTGATAAAAACATCAAGGTAGGATTGGGTAACTACATATTTATATTCAAAATAGAAATCAAACCAGTCGCCTACAAGAAAAAGAGTGGCCTGCTCTTTTTTAATTTGATCAAGTAGCAGGAAGAGCTCTCGTCGTCGTTCACGCTCCATATCATCAACATTTATGTGTAAATGAACATCAGAAAGGAAGTAGGCTGTGTTATTCATAGAGACAAATTAATCAGCTCCAGCTGTTTCCATAGAATTATACTAGTTGAACTTCATTAATACGCGCAAAGTGTCATACTTTGACCAATCTTCGCTCTACGAGTTACGCCGCGCAGCAGGATGTCAGTAATAGTCTTTGCGAGGAGTGAAACGACAGCCTGCCGTGGCGTAGTCCACAGGACGAAGAGGGGTGGCAATCTCCAATTTTGGTCAAGTTCAAGAAGATCGCCGCGCTCTGCTCGCGAAGACGTATAGCACGCATATATCATCGAGTACTACATCTAGAATTGGCCTGGAGGCATCCAGCTTTTTGCGTCAGGGCCGGGACCAGGTGGTCAGCAAAAAAAAGTTTTTATTTTGGACAAGGTTGACCTGGCCTTATCTTGATTAGAATTATTGGAACCCAAAGGAGTTCCTGGCATACATTATATATATGAAAAAAAATAATACTATTAGCGAGATATTTCTAACAGCTGCGTTATTGTTGCTGATTTTGCTCAGTCCGGTTGAAGCGAAATATGGAAAAAATAAAGTACAGTTCAGAGGGATGGAGTGGTCCTACATCCAAACTCCCCATTTCGATATTTATTTTTACGAAGGCGGGGATCCCATTGCCTACTACGCCGCAGAGATAGCTGAAAAATCATACGATCAGATATCCTATCAACTGGACTGGCGCCTCAGTAAACGCATCTCAATTCTTGTGTATAATTCACATAATGATTTTCAACAGACCAATGTGACTCTGGGCTATTTGCAGGAAGGGATTGGCGGTTTTACCGAATTATTCAAAAATCGAGTGGTCCTGCCTTTTGAGGGGAGTTATGAGCAATTCCGACATGTGATCCACCATGAGCTCACCCATGCAGTAGTCAATGATCTTATTTTTGGTGGGAATGTCCAATCCATTGTTTCCGGTAAAATGCGCGTAAATATTCCCCTATGGCTGGCAGAGGGATATGCTGAATATTCGTCTCTTGATTGGGACTCTCGGGCAGATATGATCATCCGTGATGCTGTCATCAACGGCAATCTACCACCGGTCCAGTATCTGAATTATTATATGGCCTATAAAGGTGGCCAAAGCGTCGTCCGCTATATTGGAGAAACTTTTGGTGTGGAACGTATTGGTGAAATTTTCCATGAGACCCGCCATTTCAAGGATATTCCTAAAGCGATTGAGCATACCCTGCATCTTGATTTGGAGACCCTGACAGAAAAGTGGCATTTTTCAGTAAAAAAGGATTATTGGCCGGATATTGAGGGTCGTAATAATCTGGATGATCTGGGATATCGACTCACTGACCACAATGAAACGCAAAATTATTTTAATGTAAGCCCGGCTATTTCACCCAATGGCGGTAAAGTGGCCTTTCTCTCTGACCGCTCAGGTTATGCTGACATCTATGTTATGTCCGCCGACAATGGTGGTGATCTTAAGAAGATTGTTTCCGGTCAACGGACAGCGGAGCTGGAAGAGCTGAAATGGTTGAGTCCTGGATTATCCTGGGCGCCGGATAACCGTCACCTGGTTTTCGCTGCCAAGTCAGGCAATGAGGATGCCCTGGTTTTTTATGATACGGAAAAGGACACTAAGCATACTCAAAAACTTGGACTCGATGGAATTTTTACGGCAGCCTGGTCACCTGATGGGCAATTTGTGGCTTTCTCCGGCTTAAATAATGGTGCCAGCGACCTGTTTCTTTACTCCGTCAAAACCCGCAAAGTGACTCAGTTGACCTATGATCTGTTTGCTGACACGCGGCCAGCCTGGTCACCTGATGGCCATGAGTTAGCTTTTGTGTCTGATCGAGGAGATCATCTCTATACCGGAAATATTTTACCGGCCTCTTCCCAGGCGCGTGATCTTCTTCAAAATCATGATTTCCGTTCAACAGATATTTATACCATTAATGTTGAATCAGGGCAGATCAAGCGGGTCACCCAGAGCTCCGGTAATGAAGATTCACCTTCCTACTCCAACACCAATTCTATATTGGCCTATACTTCTGATCGAAGTGGAATCTGGAATATTTACTTCCACGATCTTGAAACAGGTGCGGAAACAGCTGTAACCAACATTATGACTGGTATTTTTCAGATTAGCTGGAGCAAGGATGATTCACGCCTGGTTTTTGCCGGTTATGAAAAAGGCGGCTGGGATATATTTACGATTAATAACCCGCTGGATAAACAATATATCAAATCACAACCTTCCTTGTCCAACTATCTGGAACGCCAGAATCTTCAGCTTGACCTGACCTATTCTGACAGCATGCCTGAGCCGGATGCTGTCTATGTGAATCCCTATCAATCCCATGTTTTTGCCTATGGAAACCAATTTAGCGAGGCCACAACCGGAACGGTCCCGGAACCAGTGATGAATGATACCAGGGACAGTACGGGGGCCTACGAGATCAACAAATACAAAACTCGGTTTACTGTTGACCTGGTTGATGCTCAAGCTGGTTATAGCAATTTTTTCGGGGTTCAGGGTAACGCCCTGATGGTTTTTTCCGACATCATGGGAAATCATCGAATTCAGTTCGGTTTTGAATTGTATCGTGATCTTGAGAATTCAGACCTCCTGCTGGGGTATGACTACCTGCCCAAGCGTACCAATCTCCACGTTATGATGTATAATTTTCCTGATCAATACGCCAGTGGTAGCTATTTTAGCGGGAATCTCTGGCTTTTTAGAAAATATGGAGCTGTCGTCGGACTAGACTATCCGATTTCCAAATATAGTCGGTTTGAGACCAGTCTTAATTGGCTCAATATTTATCAACGGGTGACCAGGTACGATCTGCTCCAGGATATTTTTGATGAGGTCAGTACCCAGAATGCAACCTATGTATTACCCGAACTTAAACTGAGTTTTGACAATGTTCTGTACGGAAGTCTGTATCCCATAGACGGCTGGCGAGCTGAACTTGGTGTCAGATTTTCTCCTGATTTGCCAAGTTCCTCACGCCAGTTTGTAACCCTGCGAACTGATCTACGTCGCTATTTTAAATTTGGACGTGAGTACTCTGTTGCACTACGAATGTCCGCTGCCAGCAGTCATGGATCACAACCTGAAGGTTTTATGGCTGGCGGAATGGGCAACTGGATCAACTATCGGGTAAACAACGGTTACATTAATGATCATCCAGATTTTGATTTTGAAGACCTTTACTTCTCAGAATATGTGTTGCCAGTCAGAGGTGCTCCCTATTTTGGCTATAACGGAAATCATTATGCGGCCTTCAATGCCGAATTTCGGTTTCCATTTATCGAGTACCTTTCAGTTAAGTGGCCTGTCTCCATTGTGCTGGGCAATGTCCGGGGAGAACTATTTAGTGACTGGGTCAGGACCTGGAATGAAACTCAAATTACTGGACGCAATCTTACTGATACAATTCTCAAGGATCAGGACAACAGCTATTGGGGAACCGGATTTGGAATGCGCATGAATCTGGGGATATTCGTATTGAGATATGATATGGCATTCGATATGTCAGAGACTAGCCTCTGGGATAATCGACAACATATCTGGTCATTGGGATTGGACTTTTAAATGATAAAAATGATTCAATTTCTGGGACGCAAAACCATTGGTCTGGTAGCTAATATTGGAGAAATATTCATCCTTTTTGGGAAAACTTTAAAATATTTAAGATATTTCCACCGAGACCGGGTCCTTTATAACGAGCAGTTTTATCGCCTGGGTGTTAAAGCTCTGCCCCTGGTAGGTATTATTGCCGTTTTTGCCGGAGCTGTTGCCGGCTGGCAGGGTGCCTATCAGCTGGAAGACACTTTGCCTCCCAGATTTTTTGGACAAATCGTAGCCATTGGGATTCTCTCAGAAATGGGACCGGTTTTGACAGCCCTGGTCCTGGCTGGCAGAAATGGATCATCAATTGGTGCTGAGATTGCCACCATGAAAGTTACCGAGCAGATCGATGCTCTGGAAGTGATGGCAATTAACCCCATTAGACATCTGGTAGCACCGCGGGTGGTTGCCATGTTTGTGATGCTGCCTTTGCTGGTAGCTGTTGCTGACATTGTGGCCTTATTCACAGCCGCTCTAATTGGCGATTTGTTTTTCAACATAAGCATCCGCATGTTTTTCAACTCATTTCAATCTGTATTTGTGTTTACTGAGGATGTTCTGCCAAGTATTCTCAAAGCGTTGAGTTTTGGTATTTCAATTGGTTTGATCAGCTGTTGGGTCGGGTTGAAAGCAACCCGGGGAGCCACTGGTGTTGGCCGTGCCGCTATTCAGGCTTTTGTTTTTTCAGCTACCATTATTCTGGTGAACGATTACGTAGTGGCAACAGCTGTCTTCTAATAAAGTATTTCAAATAATAAGCATTTCTGGGAATTAGGAAATTGACGCCCTCACAAAAAGTATATGACAGAACATGAATATTACCCTAGCATCAATAAATATAACCATTCATGCGAATGCGAGCTATGGTCTTAATTATCAACACTATGCGCCTCTGCGTTCTCTGCGAGAGGGACTTTTTGTGGGATCGTCAAAATTGGTTCGTCATAAATTCTTAACAAGGGTAAAGTCCAAATCGCACTCCAACCCCCAAACGTTCCAACGTCCTAACCTCCCAACTTCCAAACCCCCAAACGACTCAAACAAATGACAAAAAAAAGTAAAACAGTATACGTTTGTGATGATTGCGGGGCTGAACATCCCAAATGGGTGGGACGCTGCAGCAGTTGCGGTGCCTGGGAAACCGTCAAAGCATTTAAACCATCACCATTAAGGGTTAATTCCCGTGGACAACGTTCTGAGTTAAAACCCCTGGGTCGGATCAACCGTGATGGTGATAATCGGATCCGAAGTTCCCAGTTGGAATTCGATACAGTAGTGGGTGGGGGCCTGGTTAAGGGGAGCATAATCCTTTTTGGAGGGCAACCCGGTATTGGCAAATCAACCCTGTTGCTGCAACTATGTGGCCTGATGGCCAAAGCCGATCACCTCATCCTATATTTTTCAGGTGAAGAAAGTGAGGAGCAGTTAGCCATGCGAGCTGATCGCCTGGGCGTTCAGGCTGATAAGCTCATGTTTGCCAATGAGGCTGTTGTAGAGAACATCAGTCGTAGTATTGGCGAACTCAAACCGACAGTTGTGGTTGTCGATTCCATTCAGACTGCCTATTCTGAAAGTGGAGAAAATCTGCCTGGAAGTATCAGCCAGGTCAGGGAAAGTGCTGCTCAGTTGCTCCGGGTTGCCAAAGAATTGAACGTTTGCATTATCCTGGTGGGACATATCACCAAAGATGGTTTTCTGGCCGGTCCTAAAATGCTCGAGCATTTGGTGGATACAGTACTCTATCTGGAGGGGGATCGTCAATCCCAGGTTCGTTTGCTCAGAGCTGCCAAAAATCGGTTTGGTTCCACCAGTGAGCTGGGTGTTTACGAAATGATGCGTGAAGGCTTGATTCCGGTGGAAAATCCGGCTAAACTTTTTCTCTCCCAAAGGCATAGTGATGTCAGTGGGACGGTGGTTGTTACAAGCCAGGAGGGCAGTCGCACATTTTTTCTGGAAGTACAGGCTCTGGTAGCTGGAGCTGCATATGGGAATCCCCAACGCAATGTAACGGGTTTTGATTTGCGACGTTTACAAATGTTACTGGCTGTTCTGGAGCGCCGCGCCGGTTTCCAACTCGGTACTCAGGATGTCTTTGTCAATGTAGTAAGCGGATTGAAAATCGCTGAACCAGCTGCCGATCTTGGGGTGGCCATGGCAATTATCTCAAGTCTCAAAAACCGGGTGGTTGATGCCGGTACTTTGATCATTGGAGAAGTGGGTTTGGGTGGTGAAATTCGCAACGTAGGACAAATACGCCGTCGAGCTGAGGAAGCTAAGAAACTGGGTTTCAACCATATCGTTCTACCCTATGGGGAACACAAAAATTTAAAAGATTTAGCAATAAATATCACACCGGTTCGCAGCATATCAGAAGCTGTGGATGTGGTGTTTTAAGGAATAAGTTATGAGTTATGAGTGACACGGGAAATTCATGCTCGTCATGCTGAGCGGAGTCGAAGCATATAGATGCTGAGTGATACCGGTGAACGGGAAATTTATCACCAAAACCCATGGGGTGTAGTGTGGTTGAAAACTGACCTGAATAATGCAAATTGAAAATTTGTACGGGTATACGGATTTAAGGGTATAAGGGTATAAGGGTATGAGGGTATAAGGGTATAAGGATGAATGAGGTATTCCAAATTCCTGGCTCTGTAGGAGTTAGGTATTCTAACCTGGAGCAACAACAAACCGACATTCCTGCAGAGCGGGGAGAGCTAAAAATCTGGAAGCTAATATAATCTAATGCAAATAGAATCATTAATAATCTGTCCAGAAACCAAGGCCAGAGCAGGTGAATTCAAAACGGACCATGGCAAAATTCAAACTCCGGTATTTATGCCTGTTGGTACTGCTGGCTCCGTAAAATCGCTATCTCCCCAGGATCTTACTGACACTGGGTCACAGATCATACTCGGAAATACTTATCACCTGTTATTACGTCCCGGAATGGATATCATGCAATCTGCTGGTGGTTTACACAAATTCATGAGTTGGAAAGGTCCTATTCTTACGGATAGCGGGGGTTACCAGGTCTTCTCACTGGGGAAGATGAACAAGATTACTGAAGCCGGCGTTGTCTTTCAGTCCCATCTGGATGGATCAAGGCATTCACTCACTCCCGAGATCAGCATGGATATTCAGCGCAGTCTGGGGTCAGATATCGTCATGGCTTTTGATGAATGCACTTCCTATCCAGCCACGCGTGAGGCAGCTCAAATCTCAATGGATCTAACCCATCGCTGGGAATTGCGTAGTTTAAAATATTTCCGGGAAACCAAGCCCCTTTACGGCCATAGACAACAGTTGTTTGGCATTGTTCAGGGGAGTGTTTACCCTGAGTTGCGGAAAGTCAGTGCCCAGACATTAACTGATATGGACTTTGATGGTTATGCCATTGGCGGCTTGAGTGTTGGTGAGCCCAAAGAGGATATGTATGCCATGACAGATGTGGTGACCGATATTTTACCCCAGGATCAACCGCGTTATCTCATGGGTGTCGGCAAGCCTGAGGATCTGGTGAAAGCAGTAGCCCTGGGTGTCGATATGTTCGACTGTGTCCTACCTACCAGAAATGCCAGGCACGGAATCATGTTCACCTGGGATGGTCCCATATCAGTGAAAGCTGCCAGAGAGAAAAACGTCCATGAACCCCTGGACGCAAACTGTAATTGTTATACTTGCCAGAACTTCAGTCGGGCGTATTTGCGTCACCTTTTCAAGGCCAATGAACTGTTGGTGTTTCGCCTGGCCAGTCTCCACAATATCCATTTTTACCATGAATTAATGGCTGCCATGCGCACGGCCATTCAGGCTGGTAACTTCCCCAGTTTTCGTACGGATTTTTTCAATAGATATAATCTTAAGCGGGCAGGGGGAACAGTCTGATATGAAAATGCCCCTGCCACCTGGATTGATTGAAGCAGAATTTGTGGCGCGCCCCAATCGCTTTCTCTCCCAGGTGAAGATCGCCGGTAAAATTCATGATTCTCATGTACCAGACCCCGGACGGCTTAAGGAATTACTCTTTCCAGGAGCAAGGGTGCTGGTAGAGCCCAAATCAGGTGCAGAGCGTAAAACCAGATTCGCAACTGTGATGGTCTATTCCGGTTCTGAGCTGATCTCTATTAACTCACAGTTACCTAATCGGTTTGTGAGATTTTGTCTGGATGAGCAATTAATGCCAGAGTTTTCTGGCTGGCGCGTAAAAAAACAGGAATACACTTTAGGGAAATCCCGTTTTGATTTTTTACTGGAAAAGGAGGGGCACGAAAAATTACTGGAAGTCAAATCTGCCACACTGGTGGAAAATGGTATCGCCCGGTTCCCGGATGCAGTCACTGCCCGGGGGACTCGCCATGTTCGTCACCTGGTTGAATCAATTACGCCTGATCGGTCTGCTGCCGTTCTTTTTATTGTTCAACGATCGGATGCCCACCATTTTGAACCTCACTGGGAACGGGATCCCGTATTCGCAGAAGCGCTGAAGAATGCTGTGGATCAGGGTTTGGAGCTGTTCATTTATACAACCCGAATTGAACCAGACTCAATGCAATTGGGAGCCGCCATCCCCTATGATTTGGAACCAAAGGATGTCTAGATCTATCAGCTCAAAAATGCTGATCCTGATTACCCTGATATTCATCTGGACCTGCGCCAACGAACGGGCCATTACAGGTGGACCAGCAGATAAGACAGCCCCGTATATTCTTTACAGTACACCTGAAAACGAATCTGTGAATGTGGATCCGGCTACCACTATCTTCATTAAATTTTCTGAACAGATGAAAAAAGCCACCTTCGCAGCAGCCGTGCAGATTTGGCCGCGTCCTCCCGGCGATTACGAGTTAAAATCAGATTGGACCTCCCTGAAAATTACTTTTAATGAGCCCCTGGATAAAGATGTGACCTACTTACTCACGCTGGACAAGAACGCCCAGGATTTGCGAGGAAATGGGCTGGAGTCAACCTACGTTCTGGCTTTCAGCACAGGAGCTGATCTAAACGCCGGGCGTCTGGTTGGCTACATTCACGGTCCCAATGCTATCCGGAAAAATGGTGACTTATTGCTTTATCGTCAATTTGATACACCGTTAAACGAATTAAGAGCCTTACCGGCAGATTACATTTTTCAGCCTGATGATGATGGCAAATTTGAGCTGCCCTATCTGGCCGAACGTTCCTATACACTCTTTTATCATTGGGATCGGAATCGGAATAAGCGGATTGATGATGACGATTATTTTGGTCGCCCAGAGCAGGCAGCGGTGTTTGCCCGATCAGACAGCTTGAATCAGGAACATAAGATATGGCCCCATCTCAGACCTCTGAGTCAACTCACACTGTTGGATGCTTCAGAGCTGGCTGAGCAGTTGGTTCAGGTCAGGATAAATCGACCTGTGACCCGGGCTGCTCTGGATCAGTTAGAATTGGTTGCCCAGCGGACCAGCATACCCATTCTGGGGGCAACAACGGTGAAAGAGGACGAATTTGCAGTTCATCTTAATACGGCGTTACCCATTGCTGATAATGCTCAGGTGTGGTTGAAAAATTTCCAGGATACCAGTGGGTTTATGCTTAATTCTGATACACTGAATTTCAAAGCTGCCCCAGTTTATGATACACTGAATTTTGAGAGTATGGAAGTTTTATGGTTAAGTGGGACAGCTAAACGATATCCTGCTGAAAGCTCCAGCATGTTGATCCGTGGTAATTTACCATTTACCTTTAAATCAGACAGCGCCTTTTCAGTAGTAGATGCCAAGTTGGATAGTGTGGAAATTCCCGGTTTACTCCAGAAACGCTCATCAATGGCCTGGGAGTTTGTACCAGATACGGTTCTGGCAGATGGTCACAGTTTCCAATGGCAGATCGAGACCCGTTTTATGCACTCTGCTGTAAATTACCATGCTTTGGACTCACTTATGCATGGTGAGCTTGCCACGGTAAGTATTGATTCCCTGGGGAGTCTACGTGTTTTGTACCGGGGGAGTGAAATCCTGGAGTGTGAAATAAACGGGGAGCAAGTTAAGCGTTCCTTTCGATTAGAATCTGGAACAGCTCAGCTTCTGGAACAGTTACCTGCTCAGCAATATACTTTGTCAGCTTATGTGGATAGGAATGGCGATGGCCGTTATAATAGCGGTGGTCTGGGACCGGTGACCGGGGCGGAACCCTTCTGGATATATCCATCTAAAATTCGGGTAAGAGCCAGATGGGAAACGGATCTGGGGGAGTGGGAGCTGGATTGAGAACTGAAAATAGAAAACTTAAAACTGAAAACTCATCCTTGTCATACTGAGCGGAGTCGAAGTATAAAGATGTTTAGTAATACCGAAAACTGAAACTTGATGAAAACGTAAAAAGTATGAAAACAAACGTTAAAACAGCTCTATTTGAATAAATATAAGTACTTAAGTAATATTTTTTTATGTACATAAATATCAACACTTTGCGTCTCTGCGTGCTCTGCGAGAGGAACTTTTTGCTGGATTGTCAGAACTGAAAACTATGATCAAATTCTACAAATACGTCGCTGCTGGCAATGATTTCATCATTATTGATAATCGGGAGGGGGCTTTAGAGCTGGATGCTGGTCAAGTAAGAGCCCTATGCGACCGACGCTTTGGAATTGGAGCAGATGGCGTGCTGGTCTTGACATTGGACTCTAAAGTTAACTTTCGAATGAATTATTTTAATGCTGATGGATCCCGGGGTGAGATGTGCGGGAACGGAGCTAGAGCACTGGTTAATTTTGCAGTTACATATGGCCAAATCAGTTCATCTGGAACATTTTTAGCGGATGATGGTGAACATGCTTATCGGTTCAAAGATGGGTTTGTTGCCGTAGAGATTCTGGTCACAGATACACTGCATCCCTGGATTGTTCCTGATCCGGGTTGTGGTTTTATAAATACCGGTGTACCTCATCTTATCATTCCAGTCGAAAATGTGGCATCAGAGAATCTTGACCCGCTAGGTGTGGCCATGAATGCTCATCCAATACATCCTCAGGGGACTAATGTTAATATTGTGAACCGATCAGCCGCTTCGTTACAGGTACGAACCTGGGAACGGGGTGTGAACATGGAAACCCTGGCTTGTGGAACCGGAGCAACAGCTGTAGCGATCTATGCAAACCAGATCTGGGGTATATCCTGGCCGGTTTTACTCAGCTTTAAAGGGGGGCAACTTGAAGTTGATCTACGTGGAAATCAGTATTGGTTAAAGGGGCCCAGCGAATTAGTTTTCGAAGGTCAAATCGCATTATCCAAGCTTTACAGCAATTAGGAGAAACGAGGTAAAAATGTCATTTTTTGCAGTTATTATGGCCGGTGGTGTAGGCAAAAGATTCTGGCCTCAGAGCCGTCGCGCCACCCCCAAACAACTTTTGAGCATTGCAGGAGAGGAAAGTATGCTGCGCATGACTGTGGAGCGATTGAAGCAGGTCACAGATGCGGAAAATATTCTCATCATCACCAACTCGGAACAGGAAACCGGAGTTCGTGAAGAAATTCCAGAATTACCTGCAGAAAATATTCTGATAGAACCAGAAGGCAAAAATACGGCTCCCTGTATTGGTTTAGCTGCCATCATTATTCGGGATCGTGATGCCGATGCTGTTATGGGTGTATTTCCTGCGGATCACTATATCCAGGATGTTGAGACCTTCACATATTATCTTCACCAGGGTATCCAAACGGCCGAGACCATGAAGGGGCTGGTAACTTTTGGAGTTATCCCAACCCGGCCAGCCACCGGCTATGGTTATATCCAATTTCATGGACGCACCAATCCTGATGAACCGATCTATGCGGTGAAAGCATTTGCCGAAAAGCCTGATTTTGAAACGGCTCAACTCTTTCTCAAGAGTGGCGACTTCCTTTGGAACAGCGGTATGTTCGTTTGGCAGGTGGA